>JANLTF010000122.1:0-8297 GCA_031362825.1 Acidobacteriota bacterium
TTCGGTAAAGGCGACTCGGAATTTACCACGCTTCTCTCCATTAAATACGACAACCGTTAATGGGTAATCCGGAGTATGAGTGCCGATTTCGTCACTCGTTTTTTTAGGCTCGCCCTCACGGGAAAGAAGTATCGCAAAATCCTCGATCAGGTCATTGTTGAAATCGCCGAAACAGTAATACGGCATAAACCCTTTTCTGAAACTCTTCTTAATATCTTTTAGATATTCTTTGTCGAGGAAATGTTCAGGTCTGAAACCGTGGGTTTTGTGACTACTCAGAAACTGCTCAAGTGCGGATGCGTGCATCGGTTTTAACGAAGCCACAGACTGTTGACTATTGGCACTGGCAACCAAAAGCAATAGAGAAATCAATGGGAAGAGCACCCTCATTTTCATCGTATAGACTTAATATAGATCGTATCCAGAATACCATTTGATCCACACGTATAACCTTGTATTTCAACTGCCTTTCGGCGCTTAAGAAGCGAATAAAATAGGTTTGCTCGATCAACATTAGAGAGGATTTCGAGATGGATTTCTGCAGTTTCCTCAGTTCTTCTTGTTTTCAAGACAAAATGCGTTGTTGAATTGTCGTAAGTGCGGACTGATTTGACTGTTCCGGTCATAGTTCGTGTACCGCAGTTCTGCACACCCGAAAGGTTGTAGATTGCAATTAACTTGTTTTGTCGGTTATAAACAGGTCGCGGCTCTTGCCCAATCGCGAGCGTCGTCGCAAACCCTACAAGCAGAATCAAAACTAAGAAAAAGAGTGATCGATTCATTAGCTACCTCAATTTGGTTTTGCTCTCCCAAAACTTAGCACTAACTGTCGAGGTTGACAAGATAACTGGGACAACAAACGTACGTGGTCGCACCTACTCGTATCGCCACCGGCGACGGACTTTAAAGCCTGGGGTGAAACAAGTCAGCGAGTGGAACCCTAGGTAACGGACGAAACGAATTTCCCGTCCCTGAATGGGACGACCATCAATCGAGGTGAACTCACAAAACAATCATCGCGTCCAGTCTTTTACAACCAAATTTGGAATATCCTCAAAATCTCGCAAATTTCGGGAAACGAGAATCGCATTACGGGAAATGGCGATCGAGGCGATTTTTAGATCCATTGTGCCAATGCGGAATTTTGATTTAAGATCTTTGAAGATTTCGGCGGCGTTTTTGTCGAAATCGATAACGGTCAGCGTTTTGAAATAGTCAAAATATTGTTTGAGAGTTTCGTAGGCAAAAACCTGTTCATCAATGGAACGCATTTTGGCTAGATATGACATCCACCCGCGCATTTGCTCTTCGTACGTAATGATTGTCGTGACGATCTCGTCGCTGGGAAATTCGTCGAGTTTGGCCTGCAAACGAAGATAATCCTTGCCTGTTTGCCGCTCAAGCAAACTCAGACAATCGGTATCGAGAATTATCATTTTTCATCCTCAAAATCCCTTTGAGATTCACGATATTCTTTGCCCAGTCTCATCGCTTCCTCGTAAGCAGCATTTCCCCCAAATTTTGGTATCTTCTTGTACCATGGCTTTTCAGCATCGCCATTTTTATTAGCTTTAGTTTTTAGCAAGGATACTTCCGCTTCCAACATTTCTACCCTTTTTTGTATTTCGGTAATGCTCATAGCGTTAATTTTATTTCACGTATTTGATTTGGTCAACTAATTTTTCGATCTACGATAATAGACGAATTGATCCCGGCGGGATCACATGTTTATAGCCCGAGCAGACGAAAAAAAATGTACGCCCCCAACCGGGGTCGCACCATTCTTTTTACCGTTAATTTTCTATAAACATTCGACACCTCCGGCGTCGTATTTCGCCTGATCCTCCTCAAAACCATCCAAAGCTCGTCGTCACCATTGTCAAACCAAGCAGACTCACCGCACTCGTCGGTGAACTGCTCAAAAAAGTTGTCAGTCGAGGGCAATTGCACAAATCTAATTGGTGCTATCGGAGTCGTCGATCCGGTCGGCTTCGTCGTTCTTGTCGGCAGCGGCTCTAAACTCTCTTTTTGGACATCTGCCTAAATTGAAAATCGGGAACCCGGTTTTTTGGGGTCAAAAAATCCGGGTTCCCAATGCTGTTTTTGGGGGTTCCGGTATGGTTTTTTGAGGGTTCCAGATGAGTTTTTTGGTGGTTCCCGAGCCATAAAAACGGGTTCCCGCTGCACTTTTTTCGCATTTTGCTGGAAAAATTGTGGTACGTACCACATTTAAAACGCGAGGTGAAAAATACACATTTGGTTTTCCCCCAAAAACGCGCTTTTTTGTGCTCATTTTTGGTGTTTCTAGTTCCAACGAACGCCAACGCGAAAATTGATTGGCGAGCTAACCGTTCGGATGGGTGTCCGGCCTGTCGAGTAGCGAGTGTTCGTGACGTTTTCGAGAGCGGCAAAAACGGATGCTCGTTTAAGGATTCGGCGTGAGGCGAAGAGGTCGATCTGGACGAACGGTTCGAGGCGAAATAGGTTTTGGTCGTCGTCAAACTGCTTCCCGGCCGCACGGCCTTGCAGGGCGAGCGTCCATTTTTCCAGTGCGTAACGGCCTTGGAAAGTGAGTTGGTGACGAGCGACTTGAGGCACGCGGAGTCCTATGAGTGTTGGGTCGGCCGCAAATTCGACGACACGCGAATCTGCAAACAGATAACCCGCCGACAGATGCAATTTGCGATAGGTTGACTTCGCCTCGATCTCAAAACCCGCCGAGCGAGTCGCACCGACATTCTGCCGCTGGCGCGTGATCAGATTCTGTGTGGCCGAGATCGTAACGTTCGCGACGGCCCGGTCAACCTTTGTCCAAAACACGGACGAACGAAGACTGATTGCTCGGAGCTTGTAATTTACGCCAAACTCAGCGTTCGTCGCCCTCTCCGAGCGTAGATCGGCGTTGGCGAGTGTATTTACATTGCCCACGCGAAACGTTCGATAAAGCTCATTGAGCGTCGGCGAACGGAAACTCGACGACGCACTGGCGTATATCGAAACTCGGTCATTCGCGTTATAGAGGATCGCCGCCTGCGGACTAAATGCTGACTCGCTGCGGTCGGGAAAGGTCGTCGCCGTGGCCAGATTTGATGCTAGGGCCAGCGACGATGCAACGCCGCGAGTATTCTGCCAGCGGTCAAACCTTAAGCCGCCGACCAGAACCAGCTTGTCGCCAACCTTCACAAGATCGCGAACAAAGGCTCCAAACGCTGTCTCACGCCCGCCCCCACCGACCTTTGTGGTCGCAAGGCCGTTCGAGTAAATGATCTCGTCACTGCTGCCTCGTACTTGCCGAGCGTCGACACTGCCGACCAGCGAATGGTCGCCAATAACCCCTGACAAAACCAGCGAACCGCCGATATTCTGTGCCGGAACGCGTTGGATGCGAGTCAGACTCTCAGCCGTTCGCGTTGCATTCACAGCCGAAAATATCTGATCGTATACCTGCGTACCGCCGAATGTACGCCATTCGGCCGAAAAATTATCACGCCGCGAAAACTTGCCTCCTACGACGATCTGGCGAATGTGCGTGCGATTTGTCTGCAAACCTGTTCCATTCGTCCGCACTTCGCCAAAGATCGACGGCCTGACAAATACCGACGCCGTTTTGCCGAATTCCCTACCCACACGGCCTAGAAAGCTTGTATATCTTACGCCCGCGTAACCATCGACAGGGCCGCGAACTGGCTCATCGACCGGACGAAACCCGCGCGTCTGAAACGCTGCCGCTGCTGCGTCAAACGTAAATCCCTGCCAATGCGTTCCGCCAAATGCCGAGCCCGAAAATGTGTCCTGACCGCCTGAAAAAGCCTCGGCAGAAAAAGCGTGATTTCGCACCGCCTTTCGAGGTATAATATTAACTGCTCCGCTGAGCGCGTAGTTACCGTAAAGGCTTGACGCACCTCCGCGAAGCACCTCGACCTGCTCGACCGCGATCGTGGGAACCCGTTCCCACTGAACCCAACCGCCAAACGGATCGTTTATCGACACATCGTCAAACAGCACCGCCGCACGGCTCGCACCGCTGGAGCCTGTCCCTCGAAACGAAACGCCCTGCGTTGTAGGATTTGACGTTCGACTGCCTGTCCGGCGAAATGTCGAGAAACCGACACTTTGCCGCAGCGTCTCATCCAGTGTTGGTGCCGCCGAGGCATCGATCTCGCGTTTTGACAAAACGGTGACGCTCGCGGGAGTTTCGCCGATAGTCGTCCCAGAGCGGTCGGCAACGACAACTACTTCCTCCGAGATCGGCAAAGGCGTAGGCGTCTGGCCGCTAAGTGTTGCAGCAAAGAGGAAAAGTAGGTATATTGCCGCAGGCGTTCTCATAAGAAAGTTCTTGCAATCAGGAACAATTCGATGTTTAGATATATGTTATCACGAGAAAAATCTTGACTTTTAACGAAAATACCTTATGTTCGACAACGTGACACCAAGCGCAGCCAAACCCTCGCGCCGTGTGGTCGATTGGCGCATGAAGGTGCTCGTCCTTTTCGGCACGAGGCCCGAGGTTATCAAACTCGCGCCCGTCATCCACGAACTCCGCAAGAAATCTTTCCAGACCATCGTCGTTTCCTCAAGCCAGCACAAGCAACTCCTAAAACCGTTCCTCGAAGCTCTTGAGGTCGATGTAGATTTTGACCTGGCGGTAATGAAACGCAATCAGTCGCCTACCGAAGTTTGCTCGCGAATTCTCGCTAAACTCGACAAAATTCTGGCTACCGAAAAGCCCGATCTTATCCTCGTGCAGGGCGATACTACGACGACGCTCGCCGGTGCTCTCGCCGGATTTTACCGTCAAATTCCGGTTGGACACGTCGAGGCCGGTTTGCGGTCAGGCAACGCGATGAGCCCGTTTCCAGAGGAGATGAATCGCCGCGTCGTGTCGCAGATCGCGTCGTTCCACTTTGCCGCGACCGAAAAGAATCGACGTAATCTACTGGCTGAGGATGTCGGGAGCGAAAAGATATTTGTCACCGGCAATCCGGTAGTCGATGCGATGAAGCAGATGCTCAAGCAAATGACACCGAGCAACAAGATCAAACACCTCATCAAATCGACCGAGGGCAAAAAACGCCTGCTCGTGACCACGCACCGACGTGAGAGCTTTGGCCCTGTCATGACCGCCAATCTGCGTGTTCTACGTGATTTTGTCGAGAAGCGAAAGAACGTCTGCATGTTCTTCCCTGTCCATCCAAACCCAAACGTAAAGGCTGCCGCGAAGGAGATCTTGGGCAAATGCGAACGCATCTTCCTCATCGAACCGCTTGATTACGGGGATTTTTTGGCTCTAATGAAATCGGCCTGGCTGATCGTTTCGGATTCGGGAGGCGTACAGGAAGAAGCTCCAAGTCTCGGTAAACCATTGCTCGTTCTTCGCGAAAATACCGAACGCCCCGAGGCTATTCGCTCTGGCGTTTCAAAGCTGATCGGCAATAATCCCGGTGCTCTCAAGAAACTGCTCGAAGAAAACTACGACGTCGAGACCTGGATCAAATCGGTCAAAGAAGTCGCAAATCCTTTCGGCGACGGCAAATCCGCCGCCCGCATTGTCCGCGTAATCGAAGAAAAACTCGCCTCAAAGCCTCTCCAAGCCAAGTCCGTTCAGGGCAGTCTGTTTTAAGCTCCAATGTTATCCGGCGTACAAAAAGATAAGCATTTACTCACCATTCTGGTCGAGGACTATTTCCATGTCGGTGCGTTTGAGAACCTGATCCATCAGCGAAACTGGTCAAATTTTGAGCCGCGATACGAGCAAAATACGAGCAAAACGCTTGATCTATTGGACGAATTCGATACCAAAGCGACCTTCTTTGTGCTCGGCTGGATCGCTGATCAAAATCCCGGGCTCGTTCGCGAGATCGTCGCCCGAGGGCACGAGGTAGCAAGTCGGGGCTTTTATCACCGCAGCCTAAAGAATCTGACAGACGAAGAGTTTCGCACCGATCTTCGCCGCACAAACAATGCAATTTGCGACGCTTCGGGCCAGAAAGTGATCGGCTATCGTTCTGCCGAAAAGCTATCGTACAGCGGCAACGATTGGGTTTTTGACGCTCTCGCCGACGAGGGATTTGCATACGATGCGTCATTTCTGCCGAGCCGCAACAGCGACAAGACAAAACGTGCCGCTCATCAGGTGCATAGCGGCGGAAAGGCCCTGTGGGAATTCCCATATTCGACCCGCGACCTCGGCGTCGGCCTGCTTCCGATCTCAGGAGGCAATTATTTCCGGCAAATTCCGTACACCCTAATGCGGCATTTTGTCAGGAATTGGAACAAGGAAACGGACACGCCCTTCGTCTCATATTTTCACGTCTGGGAGCTTGACCCCGAACAGCCGCGCATCTCAGCCGCGTCGAAATACAACCGCATCCGCCACTATCGAAAGCTCGATAAAATGGAGTGGATCTTGCGCGAAAACCTGGAATTATACGATTGCGGCAGCATCGCGTCACATCTCGGCCTGCTCGAAGAGATCCGCGAAAATGTGACGGCCCACGCCGCCGCGTCCGACAAGGCCGCGATCGAATTGGTCTCCTCATCCGTCGAACCGCCCGCAAAGACAACCAAAAAGAAAACTACGCCGGTCTCTATCGTCATTCCGTGCTACAACGAACAAGAGGCCCTGCCCTATCTCGCCAACACACTACGAAGTGTCGAACAGCGGCTTGAAACTGTTGGATTCACGGCAAATTTCATTTTCGTTGATGACCGTAGTACTGATTCGACATTTGAAAAGCTCAGCGAGCTTTACGCCGCCGAAAAAAATGTTACGATCGTCCGCCACGAAGAGAACAAAGGCGTCGCGGCCGGCATTATGACCGGTATTCGCACGGCAAAGACCGAGATCGTGGCATCGATGGACTGCGACTGTACGTACGACCCGCACGAACTCGCCCGGATGTTGCCGTTGCTTTCGGACGGCGTCGATATGGTGACGGCATCGCCCTATCACAGGGACGGCGGCGTGCGTAATGTTCCGGGCTGGCGGCTTTTTCTATCAAAAGGCGCATCGTGGCTGTATCGGCGCGTTCTGCACGCCAAGCTCGACACATACACAAGCTGTTTCCGCATCTATCGCCGCGACGCAATGCTCGGCCTACAATTGAATGAGACCGGCTTTCTCGGGATCGCTGAAATGCTCGGTAAACTTGACCTATCCGGCGGCAAGATCATCGAATTCCCTTCTGTCCTCGAGGTGCGGCTGTTTGGCATTTCGAAGATGAAAACGGCCCGAACCATTGTCGGGCATCTTTCGCTGCTTGCGAATCTCTCTAAACAGCGCTGGTTTCGGAAATCCGCACCGATTAAACCTTCTATAACACTTGAGGAAAAGTCGCGATAAAGCGGCTATTTTCAAAAGCCGTTATTGCGGATCACTTTAGGCTCGCGCGACAATCAACCTAGCTCAGGCGTTCCTATCTGAGTTCCCAAACCCTTGAAAACAAACCTAAATATGACACCAACTGCAACAATCGAAAGACTAATGATGCTCCCATCCGATCAGGATTCGACCGGACGAACATTCGGCGAAGAAGAGATTCGCTATGTAACTGAAGCCCTAAACAGCGGTACGCTGACGACCACGAAAGGCAAATTCGGCAAGATGCTCGAACAGGCATTTGCTGAAAAACTCGGTGCGAAATACGCCTATGCGTGTACGTCCGGCTCCGCCGCGATCCACATCGCGGTCGCGACCGTGAACCCGAATCCGGGCGACGAGATCATCACGACGTCGATCACCGATATGGGTGCCCTGACGCCGCTCATGTATCGCGGCGTTGTGCCGGTGTTTGCTGAGGTTGACCCGAAAACGCTCAACGTCACTGCAGAAACCATCGCGGCCAAGATCTCGGAACGTACAAAGGCGATCATCGTCACGCATCTTTTCGGAAATCCGTGCGTCATGGATCCAATCATGGCCCTCGCGAAAAAGCATGATCTGCCCGTCATCGAAGATTCGGCCCAGACATTCCTCGCAAAATGCGGCGACAAATATGCCGGTACGATCGGCGATATCGGCTGTTTTTCGCTCCAACAGGGCAAGCACATGACCACCGGCGAAGGCGGCATGGTCGTCACGAACGACGAGAAGATCGCCCGTCACATGTTCCTGTACATCAACAAAGCCTGGGGCTATGGCGATTCAAACGCCGATCACTATTTCATGGCGCTGAACTATCGCGTCAGCGAACTCCAGGCTGCGGTCGCTCTTGCACAGCTCGAAAAGCTCGAAGATACCGTCTCGAGCCGCCAGAAAACAGCCGCGATGTTCGAGGAATTACTCAAAGGCATCGACG
>JANLTF010000125.1:0-3249 GCA_031362825.1 Acidobacteriota bacterium
AGCTCCGCCATCCATTCGCGTATCGTCAAACGGTCGATCTCCGCAATAGGCACATCTTCACGCCGTTCGATCTTAAATAAATGAAGTCGAAACTGCTCGAGATCGCTCGTATAATTGCGCAGCGTATGCGGGCTCACATTACGCTCGTATTTGAGGTGCTGGAGAAATTGTGTGAGATGGTCGTTGAGCACAGTTTTGAAATTGAGAATTGATAACGGATAATTGAGAATGCTAAGAGTCCCCGATCCGCTCTCAATTATCCATTCTCAAATATCAATTATCAATTCCGCCTTGGCACGTAATACCCTTTTCTGGCCCGCACGGTCACGTTTTGCTTGGTTCTGACGGTAACTGAGATCTCGCGAAATTCGCCGGCTTTGTCGGACTCAGTTTCCGGGTAATAGCTGATTACGTATTGCTGTGCGAGTTCGGCTGAGATGCGGTCGAAGGCGTCTTTCATTTCGCGTTCGTCGATTGGCGAATAGACCGAGCCGCCGGTTTGTTGCGTGATCTCGATCATACGGCGTTCGGCGGTGAGGGCCTGGATGTTGGCGTTGCCTTGGCGTTCGCCGGTTCGTTTGAAATTCTCAAAGTCCTTTGTTTTCACCACATAGACCTGCACGTTATTGATATGCAGCAGACGAATTACAGCTTCCAGCGTGTTCAACGGATCGCTGTATGTGTCTTCACCGTCCGAGACGATGACCAGCACGCGGCGGCCTGTGGATTTCTTGAGATAACCGGCGGCCTCGACGATTCCGTCGAGCAACGCTGTCGCGCCTTTCGGTTCGGGGAACAACTGAATAGCCTGCGTCAGCCGCGAAACATCACTCGTAAACGCCTGTTCGAGCCGTGTATAATCGGCGACGGAAAACAATGCGGCCTGGTCTTTTTCGGGACGGATGACGCGTCGGAAAAATCGGACAGCGGCCTCGCGTTCGAAATCGCGGGCTATTAGCACGCTCGACGAATTATCAAACAGCATCGCGAGTCTGATCGGCGCGTCACTCCGAAATATCTCGCCCATCTCCGCAACCTTACCATCGATCCGCAGTTCAAAATCCTTCTCCTGCAAGTTAGAGACCGATCGTCCGTTCGCGTCGAGCACCGACACTGGTATCGGCACAAGCGTCGAATTTACCGTTTCGACATCGTCGCCGCCGGGCGTTGGTGTCGGTTTGGCTGCACTCACCGGCGTTTTCGGCTGTGTCGGCACATACCCGACCGAGGTCCGGTCCTGCGGCGTCGGTGTCGGCGTCGGCGTGCCTTTTATGCGTCCCGATTGCGCGGAAATACTAACCGCGAAACACGCTAAAAGGGCTAAATATAAAAATATGAAACGGAAATTCATTGCTCGGACTATTGGATTACGAAACGCCGCCGAAATATGCCTAGACAATAATAAAAGCTCCCCTCCTTACGAAGGAGGGGTGGCCGCGTTTCGCGGTCGGGGTGGTTCTCCTGTCAGACCAATATCAACTTAACCCCCGCGAATAAAAGTACGACCGCCAAAACCCGACGCAGTGTCATCGAATCGAATTTCTTCGCTCCCAACGTCGAACCAATCACGCCGCCAACCACCGCCGCTGCGATCCAAATCCAGACGTCAGGCGGCAGGACCGAAACTTGTTTATAGTTACCCGCTAAGCCCGCCGCCGAATTCACGAGAATAAACAGCACCGAAACGCCCGCCGCGACACGCGTCTCCGCCCAACGCATCAACAACAATATCGGCGTCAAAAAAATGCCGCCGCCAACCCCGACCATTCCCGACAACAGCCCGATCACCGCGCCGATGAGCAAACACGCGACGATCGGAGGATCTTTGACCTCGTCGTCGTTTTTTAGTTTGATAGCGAGCCGCACTGCCGCGAGACACAGCACGGCGCCGAGTACGATCTTATAAACGTTCGTCGGCAGCACGATCATCCCGCCGACAAACGCCATCGGTATCGACGCCACCGCGAACGGCCAAAACAACCGCCACGAAAAATAACCTGCCCGCCAAAACTGAAACGTCCCGATCGACGCCACAAACAGATTCAGCACCAAAGCCGTCGGCCGCGTCACCTCCGGGGCCACCACCAAAAACGCCATCACCGCCAAATACCCCGAAGCCCCGCCATGCCCGACTGAAGAATAGAGCACCGCAACCGCAAAAACAGCCACGACAATTAAGATCGTTTCATCAATCATTCGGCCCCATCAGTTTTGTTGGCCTTCTCATTGGCCCGATTCATTAAGTAGGTACTTATCCGGGCTAACACCAAGATAAAAATGGCAAAAATACCAAGAAATACGAGGCTCTATAAACACAGTATATGTAACGGAGCATCGCCGCCATGCAAAAATACCATCATGTCGCCCTCTGCGTCTCCGCGTCTCCGCGGTTCAATTCCGCCAACCACGCATCCCAATCAACCAACGCCCGTTCAACCTGAATGCTGTGCCTTTCCCGCTTATTCCGATATTTCTTACGCAGCTCGACGGGTAATTCCTGTAACAATCCAAACGTGATGTTGACCGGCTGAAAATTCTTGGTCTCGACGTTTGAAACGTAGCGGCATAACGCTCCTATTGCCGAGGTCAAAGGTGCGGTCAGCATTGGTTGATCGCGGGCAACGCGAACTGCATTTATCCCGGCGAGCCAGCCGGTGGCGATGGATTCGACATAGCCTTCAACGCCGGTGATCTGGCCGGCGAAGAAAAGACGCGGGTCGGACTTTGTCGCGAGCGTTTCCTGCAAAATTTTCGGGCTGTTGATGAACGTATTGCGGTGTATCTGCCCGAATTGCAAAAACTCGGCGTTCTCTAGCCCCGGAATCAGTTTCAACACACGTTCCTGTTCGCCGTATCGCAGATGATTTTGAAAACCGACCAGCCCATACGCGTCCGCCATCATATTTTCCTGTCTTAGCTGCACACACGCCCACGGCTCGCGGCCCGTTTTGGGGTCGGGCAAGCCGCGAGGCTTCATCGGGCCGTATCGCAAAGTATCGACACCGCGCCGAGCGGCTTCCTCTATCGGCAGACACGATTCGAACCAGTGCGTGTCCTCAAACCGTTTCAACGGCACCGAACTGGCGTTGATCAAGGCATCATAAAACACCGCATACTCGTCCGGCGACATCGGGCAGTTTATGTAATCGTCGCCGCCTTTGCCATACCGTGCCGCTTTAAAAGCGATCGACATATCTATCGAGTCCGCCGCCACGATCGGTGCGATCGCATCGTAAAAATAAAGCTGAT
>JANLTF010000146.1:0-4360 GCA_031362825.1 Acidobacteriota bacterium
CAGATGGGCCTGAACGGTGTATTTTTCGATTGCCGCCGGAATGATCTCGCGGCCAAAATCCACCCACGAAGTGTCCGTCTTCAAAAGATCGACCAACTTCGGCCTCACTGCTCAGGCTGCTCAGAAGCGACCATTCCTCGCGTCGATGGGCATCTATGTCTTTAATTACGCCAAGTTGGTCGATCTTTTGAAGACGGACACTTCGTGGGTGGATTTTGGCCGCGAGATCATTCCGGCGGCAATCGAAAAATACACCGTTCAGGCCCATCTGTTCAAAGATTACTGGGAAGATATCGGTACGATTCGCGCGTTCTACGACGCCAATCTCGACCTCGCTTCGCCGCTACCTAAATTTAACTTCTTTGACGCGGCAGCCCCGATCTACACCCGCAGCCGCTATCTGCCGCCTTCGAAACTGCACGGCTGCGACATCGATAATTCAATGGTTTCCGAGGGCTGTATCCTTAACGGCGTTCGTATTCGCAAATCGATAATTGGACTTCGCAGCCGGATCGACAACGGAGCCGATATCGAGGATTCGATAATTATGGGTTCGGATCTGTTCGAATCGATCGAAGAATTGAACGGCAATCTCGATCGCGGGATCCCGCATATCGGCATTGATCAAAACACGATCATACGACGGGCAATAATTGACAAAAATGTGCGGATTGGCAAGAATGTAAAACTGCTAAACCGAGAAGGGGCGGAAAACTACGATGCTCCAGACCGGTCGTTCTATATTCGCGAGGGCATCATCATCATTCCGAAAGGAGCGACGATCCCTGACGGGACTGAGATCTAGCGTTTTGTCGTGTCTTTCTTGCGGCGATTGATATAACCCTCGCGGGCTCGAACGACCAGTCCAGGTTGATCTACTTTTACCTTGATATTCGCCCGCTGTCCGGCGACTCGATCTTCTTTCGGGTAGTATCCAAGACTGTAAAATTCACGTAGTTCGCTCGCGATCTTGGCAAACGCATCGTTCAGATTGCCGAGCGTCGTTGCGAGATAGTTGCGGCCCCCGGTGCGGAGCGACATTTGGTTGAGGTATTCTTCCGCCCGCTGATATTCTTCCGGTGTTGTCCCTGGGCCGCCCGGTGTCCCCATTGATGCCAGAATGCTAGGCAGGCCGCCCTTTTTTTGTCCTGGGATCTCGATCGGTTTTGGCTGCGTCTGAGGAGCATTCTTCATCGCCTGAACGTCGGAAAATGTGTCGTAGCGGATCGTATAGATCAGGGAATCGAGTTCCATCGCGTCGCTCAGGTTGTTGATCTCGCCAACGCGTCGGCTCGTGGTGTCAACTCCGTCCGAGAACAAGATGATCGCCTTTCGACCTTCGATTCGCCTCATACTTTGCATTACGACATCGACAGCCTCAAAAAGGCTCGTGCCGGTCTCGATCTTTGTGCTAAGAATCGCTTTGTAGATCGCCTTTCGGTCGGTCGTTGCATCGCATAGCACGTGCACGTCGCCGTCGAACGACACCACCATAACCTTGTCATTTGGCCGAAGCTGATCGATAAAGCTGATCGCTGCACTCTGGATCTCAGTGATCTTGAATTTCGTCGAATAGCTCATATCGAGCATCAGAGCGACCGTGAATGGCTGATGTTCATTGGAGAACATCGCAATTTCCTGTTCAACACCGTCCTCGACGACCTTAAAGCTCTCTTTCGCAAGGCCCGCGACGAATCGGTTTTTCTTGTCCAAAACACGGACGGGGACCGAAACGATCTGAGTATCCACGACAATGACCTCGCCATCAGCAGGAGATGGTGTTTCGTTTGAGGCGGTCGTTTCGATCGGCGTCGGTGTCGGATCGGGACGTTTATTCATCTTTCCGCCCGTGGTTCCTTTCGTGCCGCCCGATTGAGCACACACAGAAGCATCGCCGAGAGCGAAAATGCAGACGAGAACGGCGATGGAGAGAAAAAGTTTCATTAAACTGAACGAACTCGTCCATTCGATGCGTCGATTCGCGGAAAAGGATGCAAGAACGAAAAAAGCCGGCAAAATACCGGCCTTTGACAGTTGGGCTAGATCAGTCTATTTTCCGGCCAAACGGTTATTGTTCCGGCCGACAATATAGCTGTTCTTCGCTCTGACCACCACCGACGGACGGGCGACGCGGACCTTGATCTGCTTACGCTCGCCGACCTTACCTACGTTTTCGGGATAATAGCCGAGAGAATACTGACGGCGCAGTTCCTCGGCAATCCCTGAGAACGCTGCCTGAACGTTGGTGATCGACTGTGCTTCGAATTTCCTGCCGCCGCTGTTCTGAGCAATTGCTTCGAGATATTTGCGGCCGGTTTCGTATTCGTTTGAACTCGAGCCGCCGCCCGAACCACCACCCCCAACATTTACATTTCCGCCGGTGAGGATCGCACCGAGAATGTCGGCCATCGTCACGCGGCGGTTGTTTCCACGGCGGTTAGGCTGTGGATAATTTCCGCCGCCTCCGCCGCTCATGTCACGCTGCGTGTCGTATCGGATCGTGTAAAACAGGGAATCGACCTCTTCGGTAGCCGCGATCGTGCTTTGATAACTTGCCCGCCGTGACGTCGTATCAACGCCATCGGTGAATAAGACAACCGCCTTTCGACCCTGAATATGGCGCATCTGCTGGTTGATAACGTAATCGACCGCCTCGTAAAGGCTGGTGCCGTCACCAAATGCCGTCTGACGGATCGCATTCTTTAGCTGATAGCGGTTGTTCGTCACCGGACTCAAGACGTGAACTTCCTGATCAAATGCGATCACCATGACGCGATCGCTGGGCCGGAGTTGATCTACAAACGTCATGGCCGCGTTCTGAATTTCCTCGATACGAAACTGAGTCGACGGGCTGACATCGATCAGCATTATTACCGTAAACGGCTGCTCGGTCGATTGAAAATACGCAACTTTCTGCTCAACGCCGTTCTCGAATATCTGAAAATCGCGCTGCTGCAAGCCCGACACAAATCGCCCGTCCCGATCGAGCACCGAGACAGGCATCGTCACAAGTTCAGTCTCGACCTTGATAACCTCATTTTCGTCATCCACTGCTGGAGTAGCGGTTGCCGTTGGCTGTGGGCGGTTCGTGCCTCCGATCAAGGTTGGTGGTCGGCTCGATGTGTTCGTTGAATTCGTATCGTTCTGTAAAACAGGAGGTTTTGGTGTCGCAGCAACCCGCGGCCTGGTCGTCGTACTGGTTTGACCAAAGGCCGCACCAAACAATGCTCCGGCAGTGAATATTAGTGCAATTATTCTTTTCATCGAGGCGAATTCTCCGTATTCGAACGTGCTTTGGGGAAAGCGTCACTTTTGATTGTTATTTGTCAGATTTCGTTGCTAAGAAATTCGGTCAAGATGCTCGATCGCCAGATCGTGAAAGCGCCGGCGGACGGAGTTAATATTCGCGAAAGGAAGTTCACGGTCGTGCGTTCGATTCGTGAGCAAAATAAATACACGCTCCTTCACCGGATCGATCCACAAACTCGTCCCCGTAAACCCAAGATGCCCAAAGCTTTCCGGCGACATCTTCGTCCCCGCTGTCGAATCCGGCGTCGATGCAAGCTGAAACGCGAATGAACGATCCTCATTCATCCCGGGCGTGAAGTTCGTTCGAAATAACTCACAGGTTTTAGGCTTCAGCAACGTAGTGTAATTCGGCAAAAACTGCTGAGCGATCTTAAACACTTCCTCAGCCGTCGAAAACAGCCCGGCATGGCCCGCGCCGCCGCCCATAAAATAGGCATTATTGTCATGAACCTCGCCCCAGATGACATCGTGGCGGAACATGTCAGAACCACCTGCGGTAGCGGGTGGTTGAAGATAGCCTTTTTCAATGCAAGTTTGTTTTTCAAAACCATTTCCCTTTTCGCTCGCCGCGATACGGCGACGATTAGCATTCTTCAACACCTTGCTGATCTCGGAGGCGACAAAAAAAGTATCCTTCAGCCCAAGAGGCTCTGCAACGTTAAACTCAAAATCCAAATCCAGACGCCCGTCCCTTCGACAACCATCTAGCAGAATGAAGTTGAGGTCGCTGTACTCAACTTGATTAATTGTTGGGTTGACCTGTATGACCTCACGTATTGCTTTCGGAACATCACGCCTTGACGGGGCACACAGATATAGCGGGATCCAAGGAGGAATTCCGCTAACGTGAGTGCCAAGCTTCCGAATAGTAATCTGTGGATCGATCTCCGCAAACTCAGGCAAGAGATCGCGGACACTTGATTCGAGAGTCATTTGTCCATCATCTACGATTTTTGCTACAAGCAATCCCGTCACCAGCACCTTCGTCAAACTCGCCAGGTCGTAGATCGTGTCAACGCGGGCCTCGATTCTTTTCGGCTCAACAACGGCA
>JANLTF010000153.1:0-2629 GCA_031362825.1 Acidobacteriota bacterium
TGCTCCGACCGCAAGTGGCTGCAAGATGATGAGCGTGATGCTAACGATCCCGAGCGGTGCGACGAGGATGCCAAAAAACGTGACCATCCACGGCATCGTTCGCCAACGTGCCTTATCACCCATAAAGCCCATCAGAAATTCGATCATGTACGCAAATGCTCCGAGTCCGGCGTCGGGGATTGGGAAGGCACGCGAGACATCGGATGTAAGCACATTCACCGTGCCAGATCCGAAAAACGGATCGGCGAACGTGGTGACTTGCCCGAGTTCAAACGCTGCCATCTGCCGTGATAGGAAGAATCCGACGAGAGCGAGAGCGATGATCGGCGCCCGCTGCGGCCAACTGGAAGGGTTATATGACCACCCAAGCGGAATGTCCGGCCCCGGCTCCATACTCATCCCCTCCGCCATTGGCATTCCAGGAGCAAGAATTGCAAAAACGATAACGAGAGCTCCGATAAGAGTGTCGTTAGAGTAAACGGCGGAGGCGGGTGACCAGAAGACGAGCGGAGCAAACAACACCCACAGGCCGACCAGCGAATTTGCCCACGGCGACCAGAATTTGAGCCACGCGGTACCCGACACCGAGAGGATGGCGAGAACGATGACCAGCGCACCGCTTATCACATCGCTTACCTGAAGGGGGCCGCTGCGGTAACCAATAGCGAAGACATTAGTAATCAGCCACACTCCCAAGATCATATTGGCAAAATGCGGCCAAACCGTTGATCCGTGATCCATTGCCACGCCCGATGCTGACATCTTTTCACCGGGCATCTTCATGCTTTTGTGATCGGACATCTTCATCGATTTACCGTCCGGCATTACCATTTTGTCGGCGTCGGCCGACGAAATCTCCTTTTTCGGAGCCGATGTTTCCTCTGTCACGTTTATATGCTTATGCTCCACTGGCCATTCCCTTTTTAGCAGTTGATGCGGCTTGTTTTTCTAACTCAGACGATAGTTCCAGACCGTTCTTTTGATAAAAGCCAAGCGGGTCTGATTTGAGAGCGGCGACCATCTTAGGAATCGTTTCACGCAAACTTCGTTTCGGTTCCCAGCCGAGCAAGGTTCGGGCACGCGAGATGTCGAGCGCGTAATGATCGTTGGCGCGGTCGATCATCCACGGCTTAATGAATTCATCGGCGCCGGGCAATTTCTCCATCACCCAAGCTCCGGCCTTTGCCAGCGGAGCTAGTGCTCCGGGTACTTCCAAAGTCTCCAGTTCCTCGCCATGTATCAGCCGGGCGAACGTGTGCTGAAGCTCGTCGTAACTGATCGTTTCCGGCTCGCCGATCAAGATCGGTGATTCTTTGGGAAGCTCGGAGCGCCGCTCAACTACGAGTGCAATGGCCTCCACCAGATCATCCATATGGACAAAGGATTGTCCGTGCGACGTGCTGCCGGAATAGATGCGGCTTGTAAGCTGCCGCTCGTTGATACGCTGCATCTGGTGCGCTAGTGGAATCGAATGGGACAAATCATCATACACACCGGCGATGCGCAGCAGAACGGCTGGAATCGTGCCACGCTCTTGGTGGATAACCTTCTCAGTGCGGACTTTGGACTCCGGGTATGCCCAGGTCGCCTCGATCGGCCAATCTTCGGTGATAAACTGTCCCGGTTCCGCCGGTCGGTGGACGAGCATCGTGCTTGAAAAAACAAACTGTTCGACATCGAAATCAAGCTCGCGCAGGCCCCGCAGCAAACGTTTGGTTCCCTGCACCGTTACTTCGTCATACAAGTCGCTCGGCTCACCGAAAAAGTCGTAATAGGCAGCGAGATGAATCACCGAAGCGATATTAGATCCGTGATGTTCACGAAGAATGCGAAGCCCGTCGCGTACGCTTTCGTCCGACGTGATTTCGATGGGAATATACTTGCAGCCAGACGGAGGTGGCTCTGCCACCTTGCGGTCGAAACCAACAACATCGCCAAACCGCCCCGCAAACCGCCGCATTACCGCCGCTCCGATCCTTCCGCTTGATCCCGTTACAAGGATTATTCCATTCTCTATTTCGGTATTCTTTTCAGCTTTACTATCACCTTCATTATTCATCGCTGTTCTCTTCATTGGATTTGGCTGCATACTGTTCGGGGTGTTTGTAGAATAGTGCCATGCATTCGTCGCTGTCGAAGTAATACATCACGCCATCGTGTTCATACTCACCGGCGGCATCATTTTTTTTCACCCGCATACCGCAGACGGGGTCCATATGACTTTTATGATCCATCGTATTCTCCTTATTCTGTTCTGATGTGGTGCGAACTCACCGTCCCGCAACAGCTCCCGGCGGCATCCACGACGGGCAAACTAGTTGCGTGATGTTCATTAAGTTTCCGCGCGGTTTCGTCCAGAGAATCATCCGTACCGCAGCAAGACGAGGCGGAACGCATGATCTTTTCAACGCTCACTTCTGAAGCTTTAACGTCCTCAGCCGCGACACTGTGACAGATATCACGCTCGGTGACAACGCCAACAAGTTTCAGGTTCTCGGTATTCTCAACCACAGGGGCACACCCGCATCCGGAATGTTTCATTGCCTGTGCGGCATGCGCCGCCGTTTCCTGCGGCGTACAGCATGACGCAGCTTCGATTGGTTTCATTACATCGCTACAACAACTCATT
>JANLTF010000170.1:0-2055 GCA_031362825.1 Acidobacteriota bacterium
TGCGACGAAGAGGTCGGCAGCCATACCGGCCGCGAACTCGTCGAACGCGAATCGCGAGGTGCCGAACGGTGCTTGGTTTTCGAACCGTCGGCGGACGGCAAGGTAAAAACGGGCCGCAAAGGAACCGGCTGGTACACCCTGAAAGCTCACGGAGCACCGGCCCACGCCGGGCTTGAACCGGAAAAAGGAGCTAACGCCATTGCCGAACTTGCACGGCAGATCGAAGGCATTCATTGGATCGCCCGCACAGAGATCGGTTCGACGGTCAATGTGACGACATTCAAAGGCGGCACGACATCGAACGTGATACCGGAACATGCCGAGTGTGAGATCGATGTGCGGTTTAGCTCAATGGCCGAGGCCGACCGGATCGATGACGCTCTACGCTCGCTTGCACCGTTTAATGACCGAGTCTCGCTCGAACTCATCGGCGGCATAAATCGCCCTCCGCTGGAACGAACGCCCAAGGTCGTTGCTGAATACGAAAATGCAAAAGCGATCGGTGTTTCGTTTGGCTACCACCTCGGCGAAACACAGGTCGGCGGCGCATCGGACGGCAACTTCGCCGCCGCCCTAGGCGTCCCGGTGCTCGACGGCCTCGGAATAACCGGTGCCGGAGCACACATGTTAACTGAACATATTTTGGTAAGCGATATTGCGAACAGGGCGACATTGGTTACTCTTTTGGCGATGTCAGAGTAAGAAGTTCAGAGTGCAAGCTTTAGCTTGTATTGCCGGTATATTGGAACAAGCTAAAGCTTGCACTCTGAACATAATTTGCGGGGGCGCGGCTTGTCGGGTGATGGGCGCGGTCTCAGATTAACAAAAACCTTGACGATCTATAGCACCTAGTTCTATAGTTAAAGGGGGCGACAATGCGAATCTTTAAGAACAAAAGGTTCTCCAAATTCGCCAGAAAAGAAGGAATTAGCGATGAAAAGCTGATTCAGGCAGTGCGGGATGTGGATGATGGGAACATTGATGCCGACTATGGCGGCGGGGTGATCAAACAACGGATCGCCAGACCTCAGGAAGGAAAATCCGGCGGCTATCGGACTTTTATACTATTCCGTAAGGGTGAAACAGCGTTTTTTGTATTCGGTTTTGCCAAGAGTTCACTCGACAACATCGACAAATCGGATGTTCGCAGTTTCAAAAAATTGGCAAAGATCCTGCTTTCAGTTAGTGATAATCAGGTTGAGAACCTTTTGAAAATAGGCGAGATCGAGGAGATAGAGTCATGAAAAAGAACAAGGTGTACAGGAGCGAGGCGGCGGCGGCTATTCACGAAACGGCCATCGGACTTCATGAGGCAGGCATCATCGACAAGCAGACAATGCGGGAGTTCGATGAATCTTGTCTGACGCCGATTCACGATTTCACAGCGAAACAGATCAAAGCTCTTCGGGAGCGTGAACAGGTCAGTCAGACCGTGTTTGCCCATCATCTGAATATTTCAAAGGACTCGATCAGCCAGTGGGAACGTGGTGAGAAGCGCCCGGCGGGGCCGTCGCTCAAGCTCCTTTCTTTGATCGAACGAAAAGGGCTCGCATCTATCGCTTAGTGTGCGATAAAGTTTCTAACAATTATTTTCGGGGGCGCAACTTGTCCGGTGATGGGCGCGGTCTTCAAAACCGTTTGCAGGATTGCGAGAGTAAGCCTGGGTGGGTTCGACTCCCACACGCCTCCGCCAAAAACAGTGGTCGGTAGTCAGTAGTCACTGGTCGGTGAGAAGATGAAGAGATGATCAGTTGGATTTCTCTCAATATGACGCCGGGAGTAGGGCCTCGGGCGGCGACCAAGCTGCTGGAGCGGTTTGGGTCGGCAGATGCGGTTTTTCATGGGCGGCGGACGGAACTTGAGTCGCTGCGGATGAAGCCGCATACGATCGAGAGCATTTTAAAGAGAGAATTCCACGAGAAAGCTGCGACCGAGCTCGAACGCGTCAAGGCCCTTGGTGGTGACATTTTGATACTTGACGACGGCAGTTATCCCGCGATGCTGCGTGAGATCGACGATCCGCCGCCGGTGCTGTATGTAAAGGGCGATTGGCAG
>JANLTF010000178.1:0-2021 GCA_031362825.1 Acidobacteriota bacterium
GTCGGGTGATGGGCCTTTGCGGTGAATGCGGCGTCGGGCTGGCTGGCGCCCTGCATTAACCAATTTCTGAATCCGCCTTTCGAACTGCCGTTGATAGAACTCATAGAACGTAATCAAGGCACGATCAACATGGTGATCGCGCCTTCGGCTCCCGCACGCATCAAGCGATAGGAAAGCGCGTTTACCCTATATTATTGACTCATAAAGATCTCGTAAAGAAAACCGCGAAAGACGCCAAAAACCGCGATAAGAACGGGCAGCGAATATTTACGAACTTTTTATGTAAACCTTAGTCAATCCTTACTTAGTCACCGCTATTCTCATAATTGTCATGACCCATGTTGAGCATGGCGGAGGCATTATGAATACCAATATCAGCCGCGAAAAGTCTAGGGTACACACGAGCAGGTCAAAAAGCCAACTGCGGCAACATAATGAGTCCGCTTTTCTGTGTGGGAGCACGCATCGCGGCGGTTTGCAAACGAGGATTGGCCGGCGGTCTATCTCGACAGGCCGGGAGTGATCGCGCGTCTTTTGATTCGCCATCGGTTCTATTGCACAATGGATTTTCTTTCCGATGAGCGAAATACCAGAAAAAGTAGCGAAATTGGCTGAATCTGTCCGTTCGAACGGCGGGCGTGCGATGCTTGTGGGCGGTTGTGTGCGCGACGAGATCATGGGCATTGGCCATAAGGATTGGGATGTTGAAGTGTATGGCGTTGAACCGGCGATATTGCGGGAGATACTTGATTCGATCGGCGAGGTAAATGTTGTTGGCGAGGCGTTTGCGGTTTATAAGATCGCGGACGATCTGGATGTTTCGATACCGAGGCGTGAACGAAAAGCGGGGCAAGGCCATCGCGGTTTCGTTGTCGAAGGCGACCCGGAGATGTCGTTCGAAGACGCGTGTTCGCGGCGGGATTTTACTGTTAACGCGATCCTCAAGGACATTGTGACCGGCGAGATCGTTGATCCTTTTGACGGGCAGGGCGACATCGGACGCAAGTTGCTGCGGATGGTTTCGCGTGAGACGTTTGCCGAAGATAGTTTGCGGGTATTGCGGGCGTGCCAGTTTGCCGCGAGGTTTGAGTTTGATATTGAGGCGGAAACGGTCGAGGTTTGCCGCGCGATAGACGTTACCGATCTGCCTAAGGAACGCATCTGGGGCGAGTTTGAAAAGCTGTTGTTAAGATCTGAGCGTCCGTCGATCGGCTTAAAATGGATGTACGATCTCGGCGTCGTCGGGCAGATCTTTCCCGAGATGGCTGTGCTTGTTGGAGTGCCGCAGGAACCGGAATGGCATCCCGAAGGCGATGTCGATGTGCATACATTGATGGTCGTTGACGAAGCTCGAAAGCTGATCGACGAACTTGATCATCCGCGACAGGTGGCCGTTATGCTCGGTGCACTCGCACATGATTTTGGCAAGCCACCGACGACGGAGTTTGTGGACGGACGTACTCGTTCTCGAGGGCATGACGAGGCCGGTGTCGGGCCTGCGATCTCATTTCTTGATGCGCTCGGTGTCTTCAAGCTGAACGGGTTTGACGTTAGAAATCAGATCGTTGAGCTCGTCCGTTATCATTTGAAACCGGGCGAATACTACAACGCGTTGCAACGCGGAAACCCGCCGGGCGATGGAGCCTTTCGCCGGCTGGCCCGCAAGGTCGAACCTGATCTGCTCTATCGTGTCGCAAAGGCCGACACGCTCGGGCGTTACCCCGACGGCGACCGAAGTAAGATGGTGTTTGGTTCGGAGGCGCAGGAATGGTTCATCGAAAAGGTCCGCGAACTGCAGGTTGAAAAAAAGGCGCCCGCCCCGATCTTATTGGGAAGGCACCTTATTGAACTAGGCCTCACGCCAGGTTCGCAGTTCAGGCCGATACTTGATGCGGTCTATGAGATGCAACTTGACGGCAAGATCACAGATCTTGACGGAGCGATCGCGGAAGCAAAGAAGCTAATCGCGTGATTCGATCTCGATGCCAACGGGGCAGACGAGAGGTTTGCGAAATTCCCAG
>JANLTF010000283.1:0-24247 GCA_031362825.1 Acidobacteriota bacterium
GGCACCTTGCTGATCGTTCCGACGATTCGATAAATACAAAAGCACGAGCATTTGTTTGCTCGTGCTTTTTTTTATTCTGCAAACAGTTCTCGCAAACGGTCGAGTATGGCTTTTTGCACCGACTCGTCTATCTCACCGATCTTTTTTATTAACCGGACCCTGTCGACGACACGTATTTGATCAAGGACGATCGAGCGTTCGCTATTGAGCAGCGTAACCGGAATTCGTGTCGGGTAATTCGGCCCGGCGGACGAGAGTGGGGCGATGATCACGCTCGTGATGTTCTGGTTGATCTCGTTAGGCGAAACCACCACGCATAGCCTCGTGTTCTTAGCATTCTTGCCCGGTTCTGCGTCGAGATTGACAAGATAAACTTCAAATCGATTCACCATTTCCACTCCTTCTTGTCGAATGTACTAGACAGATGGCCATCAAGTATTTCGTCGTCCTCATTCTCGGCCATTGCCTTGAATTGCTCATCCCAGCCGGCACGAGGCCTTTGGGCATTTCGGATCAATATACCGTCCGGATGAAGTTCGAGCTCAACATCGCCGGTGATACGGCTCTCCTCAAGCAGCACCTTTGGTAAGCGTATGCCCTGCGAATTGCCGATCTGAATTATTTGACTCTTCATACGATCCTTTCCACGCCATTCATATATCTGTGCAGAACCTCAGGCACAACGATCGAACCGTCCGCCTGTTGATAATTTTCAATGATCGCGATCCAAGTCCGTCCGACCGCGAGGCCGCTGCCGTTCAATGTATGAGCAAACTCAGGTTTTGCACCGCCGGAACGCCGAAACCGTAGATTCATACGCCGGGACTGAAAATCGCCGCAATTGGAACAGCTAGAGATCTCACGGTACGTTTTCTGGCTCGGCAACCAGACCTCAATGTCGTATGTTTTCCGTGCGCCAAAGCCCATATCGCCGGTCGAAAGTACAACGGTTCGATATGGCAATCCAAGAAGCTGGAGAATACGTTCGGCATTAGCCGTCAATTTCTCGTGCTCATCATCTGAGTTTTCGGGCATCGAAAGCTTTACGAGCTCGACCTTTTCAAACTGGTGCTGCCGAATTAAACCCCGAGTATCGCGACCATAGCTGCCGGCCTCACTGCGAAAACAAGGTGTGTATGCCACGTAATACTTGGGCAACTCTGAGGCGTCAAGGATCTCTTCCGAGTGGTAATTCGTTACCGGAACCTCAGCCGTCGGTATCAGAGCAAATCCGCGCTCGTCTTTTATGTGAAATAGGTCTTCCTCGAATTTGGGCAACTGATTTGTCCCAAAAAGGGCAGTCCGGTTTACGAGAAATGGCGGCAGCGTTTCTGTGTATCCGTGCTCACCGGTATGAACATCGAGCATAAAGTTGACGAGAGCACGGCTTAGCCTCGCCCCTGCCCCGTTGAGGATCGCAAAGCGAGAGCCTGCGATCTTAGTGGCTCGTTCGAAATCCAGGATCCCGAGAGTTTCACCCAGATCGACGTGATCTTTCGGTTCGAAATCAAATTCTCGTTGCGCCCCCCACCGCCGAACCTCTACATTAGCCGATTCGTCAGCTCCAACAGGAACTCCCTCAGCAGGAATATTCGGCAAGCCCGCAAGCAATTCACGCATCTTCGCTTCCGCGGTGTCACGGCGCAGGTCGAGATCGGCCTGTTTCTCTTTGAATCCGCCGACCTCTGCCTTTTTTGCCTCCGCCTCATCACGTTTTCCCGACTGCATCAGGGCACCGATCTCTTTGCTTGCTGCATTTCGTTGTGCGTTTATCTTGTCCGATTCGCCAATAACCTGACGGCGCTCGGTATCGAGCTCGATAAACTCATCCAACGCAGCAGCGGGAAAATTGCGATTCCCGAGAGCGGTTCGAACCGCGTCGAGATTATCTCTGACGTAATTAAGATCCAACATAAAACTTCCAAAACGGCCATAGGCCTTTCTAAGGCGTCGTACGGCCCGTCCTTGTTTGTTTCCCGTCCATTTTTAACCTAGAATTTAAAATTCACTCATTACATGAGACTTATCGAATTTAACACCCGTTGCTATGACTAACAAAATTCGCAAGGCCATATTCCCTGCTGCCGGTTTGGGCACCAGATTTTTGCCGGCGACCAAGGCGTCACCTAAAGAGATGCTGCCGCTGGTCGACAAGCCGCTGATTCAATACGCCATCGAGGAGGCTGTAGCTAGCGGGATCGAGTCTATCCTAATAATCACGGGCCGCGACAAGAGCGCCATCGAGAACCATTTTGATATTTCGTTCGAACTCGAGCAACTGCTAAAGGAAAAAGGTAAGGATGCAATGTTCGATCAGATCAGGGCGATCTCGGATATCGCACAGATCAGCTACACGAGGCAGAAACAGGCTCTCGGCCTCGGCCATGCGATCTATCAGGCAAAGGATTTCGTCGGCAAAGATTCGTTCGCCGCGTTGCTCGCGGACGACATTGTCGATGCCGAGGTTCCGGCGCTAAAGCAGATGATCAACGTTTACGAAAAATATCAGGCACCGGTGATAGCCACGATGCAGGTCGAGGGCGAGGCGATCTCCCGTTTCGGAGTCATTGACGCCGAGGAGATCGAACCCAACGTTTTTCGCATAAAGGACATGGTCGAAAAGCCGTCCTTTGCAGACGCACCCTCTGACCTCGCTATCATCGGCCGATATATTTTTACGCCGGACATTTTTGAGGCGATCGAAAAGACCACGCCCGGAGCCGGCGGCGAGATACAGATCACTGACGCGATGCGCCTTCTTCTGAAGCAGCGTCCGTTCTACGCGGTCAAACTAAACGGCCGGCGTCACGATGCCGGTGACAAGTTGGGTTTCCTGATCGCGACAGTTGAATATGCTTTGAAGCGAACTGATCTTGGCTCTGATTTTCGTGAATATCTCAAATCACTAGATCTCGACAGCTAGCTAAAATGAAGAAGGACAAAATCCTCACGCAGCAAGAATTTGATGATCTTCTTAACTGGTTGTCGGTAGACCGGGAGAAGGCGGCTGAGATTTATCTTAGTGTGAGCGAGGGCTTGATCCGGTATTTTCGTATAAAGGGTTGTAGCGACTCACAGAGCCTGGTCGACGATACCATTAATCGGGTGGCACGCAGTATCGGTAAGATCGACATCTCAGACGGTCATAAACCGATCACAATTTTCTACGGTTTCGCCAAGAACGTTTATTTTGAATATCTTGCCAGAGCCCGACGATCACCACTTATTCTGGACCTAGAACGATTGCCACCTTACGCAAGCCCGAAAGCTGATGGCGGTTCTGATCCTCGTTTTAATTGTCTCGATACCTGTGTAAATGGGCTCCGGGAAAAAGAATCACACCTTGTAATGGCATATTTCGAAAAGGACCGCGGTGAAAAAGTCGCATCACGCCGTGAACTTGCAGAGCATTTGAAGATCAGCATCGGAAATCTGCACGTTAAGATCCATAGGCTAAAAAACACACTTCGAAAATGTTTAGAAGATTGTTTAGAAAGTTTGTAAGATTTTGCCTTTAAAGCTCATTAAACATTAGGATTCGGTATGGACCAAGAAGCAGAAAAGATCAAAAGCTATTTCCTCGGCACTTTGCCGGCCGCTGAGGCAGAGGAAATGGAGCTGCGGCTGATCTCGGACGCGGAATTTGATGCGACTCTGATTGCCGTCGAGAACGAGCTGGTTGAAGACCATTTGGATAATGCTCTCTCGAAAGAAGATGCCCACAATTTTAACGAGAACTACCTGGCTACGGAGGAACGCGTTAAGAATCTTGAAACTGTCGCTTTGCTTCGGGAATATGCAAGGACAAAAGCACTAGCCGTGGCCGAGCCCGACAAAACCGAAAACGTGTCGATGCTGGACAAGATCCGCAATCTCTTTTCGGGTATTCCGACAGTTGCTTACGCCGCCGTGTTTCTATTGGTCATTGGAACCGCAGTGATATACATCTGGTTGGGCAGAGGCTCCGCCAACGAACGGCTTCAGGCCGAATACACATCCCTAAATCGAGGCGATCTGAGCGATATTGATAAATTCAAAACCTTGCCGCAAATTACCGCAGTGCCGGGCAGTTTAAGAGGTTCTGGATCGAACTTGACGATTGCCGGTGATGGAAGCGTCTTTGTCCGCCTTGCACTTGTGGATCTTAAGGATCAGGCAGCCTTCAACGTTTCGCTTATGCAAGGTCAGACGCGGCTGCTCAAATTGGAATCGATCCGTGTTTACGACAGCGGAGGCAATAGAGAGATCAGATTGCTGCTTCCCGCCAAACTGCTCGAAAAGGGAACATATCAGCTAACGGCTGCACCGCGCGATAAGATCGATTCGCCCATTACGTACACGTTTACCGTCGAGTAACGCGCCGCCGATAGGATCTCCTGACCCAAAGCACCAAAAAAACTGCAATTAGCACAAGTCCAGCACCAACGACGATATAATTCCAATTCCGGGATGAAAACGCGAGCTTCGAACCGCTGTCGCCCTGTATCGTAAACGCCGCCCAATAAAACGGCGAGCTATACCTCGCGTCCTTGGATAGCTCGAGTTGGGCGAAACGAAGAGCTTGTGCCGGTGTAAGGCCGCCATTCGCCAATGCGTGATAAAAATGCCGCATCAGTTGCTCGGTTGCATTGTCGTCGACCTTCCAGAGGCTCGAAACAACCGAACGGGCCCCTGCCTGCAGGAATGCGGAATTGAGACTTAATGTTCCCTCGCCGCGAACCTCTTTGCCCACACCGGAGCTACATGCGCTGAGCACGACAAGGTCCGCGTTCAACCCAAGCCCGTAAATATCCTGTTCGCGAATAAATCCCTCGCTCGCTTTTCCATTGTCGTCAAAAAGCGATAGCAAAATTCCCGAAAGCTCCGGGTGCTTTTCGTTCAATATACCGTGAGTTGCAAAGTGAATGACCCGATAGTTCGCGAGGTCTCCGTTCAAAACGCGTTCCCGGTTTGCCGAAAAGCCGGACGCGATCGTCGAATTCCCGAATATCTTAGTCACCGATACGGCTTCCGTCTGAGACGCCGGCAAGCGGCCGAGATCCTTGATCGAATCACCCGAACGCAGCAGAGCCAGACTCGTTTCAAATATGCTCTGATCAGGTTCTCGTCCGGTCAGCCTCTCGTCGGACGCCGTAAAAACCGGATCGGCAAAGACCATCAGGTCTTTTGCGCGAACCGGTCTTTCCTTCGTACCAGTTGATCTGAGCAAACTAAGCATTGACGCCGAGGGAGCGTATGCCACCTCGTTCGTGGCGATCAGCGGTTCGCCACTGGTTGAATTTGGAAACGGCAGCGCGCCAAATGGCAAATAGTTCAGTCGGCCATCAGGTGCAATTATCAGCCTTTTGCCGCGGATAGTTTCGGCGGCCGAGCCGAGGATCTCGCGGCTCAATTCTTGTGAGATCACAGAGTAATCCCGATCTGCTGCCTCTACGCGACGAGTATAGCTTTCGATCGATTCATCGCGGCGACGTTCACGCGAACGCACCAGCCCGACCATTTTTGTCACCTTCAGTTCGATCTGATCGCGCGGCGGTAGGAAATAGTGCGTGATCTCACTCTTGCCGATAACCCACAAATAGCTCTGCTCGCTACCGAGCGAAAATTCCAAAAAAACCGAATTGTCGTCGAGCACCTCGCGTTGAAATTTCCCTGGATCAAACGGCTCAGGATCTCTTAACGACGAATAGATGGGACTCGAATTCTTAAGGCTCGCCGTGATCTCACCGACTTGGTTTCTCAGTTCGGTGATCTCGCCGCTAATCTGTTGCGTGTCGGCGGCATTGCCTTTTTCTGCGAGCATCTCAGCGAGTCTGTCGGACTTGGAATTGATCTCCCGCCGAATTTCTTTTTCGCGTTGGACGGCTTCAGGATTAGCACCGTTGACCGACTCGGCTTCGCTAATCAAAATATTTTCGAGCAGAACACGCGCCTTGCTTCGTTCGGCCGCAGCAAGTGCCCGCTCGGAGTATCCGTTTCCGGGGCTTGCGGCTTCCTGTTTCATCAAAATGCTGACATAGCTTTCATAGCGGTCAAAATAGCTCGCAAAATACTCTCGCTTCAATTGAGCGTCAAATACCTTTGACGAAAGCGATTCGGTTAACGAGATAGATTGTTCGATAAGATCGAGGGGGTTGTCCCCGCTGCCCTTTGCAGACTCTAACTTGGCGATCTCTGCGAGCGTTCCTGATTCGCCGAAACCGTCGCCGATCTGGCGGCTCAACTCAAGGGATTCATCAAAGTACTTGGTCGCATCCGAGTATTTGCCTCTCCGGGCGGCGATACTTCCAAGCTTGCTCAACACACTGGACAATCCCTTTTTGAAACCGGACCTCCGCATAAGTGTCAGCGCCTGCCCAAAAAAGATCTTGGCATTTGCATCGTCTTTGTCTGCAAAATAGTGGTTCCCTACATACTCATAAGAAGTCGCAATGTAAAAATCATCATCCAGCAAATTCGAAAGTTCTTTCACCTTCGAAAGGTAGTTGAATGCAGAGTCTGGATCATTGTTAAGGAAGCTCAAATTAATGAGAGCATTGGACGCCGCAAGCTCGCCTTTAGAATAATTTTCCTCACGAAATAGCTCGAGGGCCCTTTTTGTATAGATTAACGAAGATTCCCAATCACCGTAAACGTTGTAGATCGCGGCGATTCCGTTTGACAGGCGTGCCTTTTCGATCAAATCCATATCCGCCGGGAAGAGAGATTCGGCCCGACGGCAGGTTTCGAGTGCCTTTTGAGGTTCGTTGAGGAGAAGAAAGATAAAGCCCATTTGGAAACGCGAGACCGCTTCAAGTCGCACTTCGCCCACATCGATCGAGCGGGTAAGCGCCCGATCGACATAGTTTAGGGCCGTACGGGTTTCATCGATGCCGGCGTATGAATAGCCGAGCATTGACAGTGTTTCGATCTCTTTCCCGACGTCACCGCACGTCTGCCAATTGGGCAAGGCTTCGGTAGCCTGTTCAATCGAATCCCGTAATTTGTAGGCTGCATAACTAAGATCAGCCGCTGCAGTCGACGCCGCAGCCTTCGCACACGGTTCTGCAATGAAACTTGCAAGCGTTGAGGCCTCACGCATATAGCTCTCGGCCTCAACTGTCTTTGAGTTTTTCAGCGTGAGCTGCGAAAGAAGACCCAGAACTCGTACCTTGGCTGCCTGGTCACCGCCTTTCGAAGCGATCTGCAACGCTGAATGCAAATGACCTTCAGCTTTGATCGGGTCACCGAGAATGAGATTCGCCTCAGCCGCTTCGCGAAGCGAATCAGCCGCCCTTCCATGATCGCCTTGCAATTCCCACGCATTTGACGCCTGCAAATAAATGTCTGCGGCTCGACGGAGAGCCGCTTGATTCCATTGACGACTCAGCCCTTCTGCCTCACTCTCGAGAGCGTCTGGTGTTGGTAAGTCAGAAGGACTTTGCGCAATAACCGGACACGTCGCCACTACGATTAGCGCGACCGTCAATGCAAACAGCTTTCCCCATACTGATCGAAGAATCAATTGGTGTACCCCATGATGATCTATTCTGCCGCTTCGTCCGGTTCGTCAAACTCAAACTCACTTTTCAAACCAAGGCTACAGGTTTCGTCCCAATAACCCACAGCCTGCCAATTCAGTTGGAAATTCTTAATACGGTCAAAGGCCTGCGCAATGTCGGACAGTTGCTCTCGGGTTTTGACGTTCCAGTCTTCTTTCGTCTTTAACCTCCAGTCTTCCTTGGTTTTTACGCGCCAGTCCTCTCTGGTCTTAAGAAGCCAATCTTCTTTCGTCTTTACATTCCAATCTTCTTTTGTTCGGACGCGCCAGTCTTCTCGAACGCCGACCAACCAATTCTCACGAGTTCGAACCCTCCAGTCTTCGCGTGTCTTCACCTGCCAGTCTTCCCGTGTTTCGTCGCCACCATTCTTTGCTCTCATCGATCCCAAGATGGTTTCATCAAGATGCAGATTCTCGCGCGTGTTAAGGCAAGTCAACCCGTCTATTTCGTAATTCTCCAGTTTTTTCAATCTCGCCTCAAAATCGTCCGGCCTAAGGCGACTTCGACGCAAAGTCACGTTATAGAGGTAGAACATCAAGAAATCATTCCAACCACGTCCCGGACCGGGAACGTGTTTTACACCTTTTTCTCGATTATTGCCCCGTACAAATCTCAACCTCGGATAGATTGTACGCGTCATGTCATATGTCATCGCCGTCCACGGGAAAAAGAGCGAAAGGCCATTTGAAAATTGATAGACATCACCCACGAATCCTCCTGCAAGCACACACTTGTCCGCCCCAGAGATAATGTCTTTACAAATCGTCGAAATAGCCAAGATCCCATCTGTCGAAACTTGTTCACTTTTGTTTCTTCCGCGATTTAAAAAGTCGAGTTCCGCCGTCGAACGGAAACACTCTGCCATCAAAAATTGGCAAAAGTCTTTTAGGTCTACCGCCTGCTCGTGCATATATGTCTGGCAGTTCACACGACTTTGTAAAATTCCAGACTTTACATGATTGAAAACGATCGAATCATGTTCGTTCAGGCCGACATTACTTGTAAGCTTACGCTCGGCGAGTCCAGTCAGAAGTGAATTGCCCAATTCGCCAACGTTATCCGCAACCGATTTGATCACATCGAGATTCCACGCTGCCATATCGACCGATCTGCCACCGATCGCATATTCGCTTTGCTGCTCGATAAATGCACGAACAAACCATCGCGCACATATCTTCACATTTTCCCCGGTTGCAATTAGTTCCCGCAAACCGGCGGGATCCAATTTCTTATATTCCTGACGAGTATCTTGAGTCTTGAAACCAAGGTTTACCGAACGACTATACTTTTCAAAGCTTTCGGCACTCAGAACCTTCTGAGGATCCTCAAAAAAGCCGCGAAGCAAAGGTGCGTATCCCCAGCCGGAACCTGGCAGATTACCTTCGGAAGCGATAACTGTATGGGCAGCGGTATTGAGTTCGTATCCGACCTCGAGCATACCCATTTCACAGCTATCAAACCCTACGATCGCGATCTTCTTCTCAAAGTAGAGATCAACCGATTCCTCAAGTACCCATCGGAGCAACCGCAGGGTCATGTAGTTGCCAGAACTCTGATCGCCCAAAAAGCTTGTGCCGTAAAATCCAAAGCTGTGTCCGGAAAAAATGATCGCATAGTTTTTCGCTGTCCGTTTCTGCGTCGCAATACACCATCGAACGAAATTCAGTATGGAATATGCAGTTCCCGATGCTTCCGGATCACGGTATTTCCAACCGTTATTCTTCTTCGAATAATGAAAAAGATCTTCTGGCGTGACAATGTGCCGTTCGGTCGAATTGTCTGAAAAATCGATGTAGTGTGTCGGGACCGTGTGAGAATTACTATCAAAGAATGCGAGCAAATTTACCTTTGCAGGTGCGACCGCATCTGTATCTGGGATCGATAATGGCGAGGGACGCCGTGATGTTTCATCCATTTCCCTAAGCGAAAATGCCATATCTTCACTTAGGTTGTTGTCGCCAGCCATGTAGACCATGATCGTCCAATCTGCGTTTTCATGGTCAAGGTTCTTATTTGCTGTTTCGTTATTTCGTTTTTCGTCGTAGGTCATCGGTTTCTCCTTACTGTTTTTGGATAGATTTTTTTGCTTACAATGATAATGAGAATTCGAGGCGATTTCTTACAGAAAAATGTCAAAAACAAGGAAAAAAATTGCTAGCGTGAGCGAGGGCCGCAATTGCAGGCAAACTGCTCCTACAAAAGCGTCCAGAACCATCTCGAAATCAACTGTGAAAAAACGGGTCAGCAGGCAGAATACTACTTTATTGATCGGTTGCCAAGCTTTTTTTGGGTGAAAGGGAACGCTAAGTTACTGATTAAGAGATAGTTATAGAGCCGAGGATCTAGATGCATGAGATCCTAACCAAACTTGCAGCAAAAGAAGCAAGACTACGCTAACGACGAGCACATACATCCCAGAACGCAGGTTTCCGGTTTGGTTTGATACGAAGCCGATAAGCCAGGTTGAGGACGCGGCCCCGAGTGTGCCGCAGATGAAAAGGGGCGTTGCCCGACGGCTGGCGGACGGACCAAAAGTGTGTGAGAAACGCGAAACATTGGTCGGAAAGATCCACGACGTTCCAAATCCCGCGACGGCTGCTCCAATAGCTAGAACGACGACAGTCCCTGCCGTTACCGTTATGAGCATCCCGACAAGGATCGTAATGAGCCCAAGGAAAAGCATCTTGTTCTCATTCAAAAACCGGAAAAGACCGGGAGCCAAGCCGCGTCCCAGAACAAAAAACACAAAATACAAAAGCGTGGGCGACAGCCAGTGGACCACATGCGTCTCATCGAGACGTTCGGCGTAGGTTGTCAGCCAGCCGCCCATGCCGCTTTCGAAACCGACGTGGATAAAATTGAATAAAGCGATCGCCCATGCCAGCGGCAGCGTCCAGATCGGGGTCTTCGCATCGTCACTTTCTGTGGATGGCGATTCGGGAACCGCAATTATCCTAGTTGGCTGAAAATAGAGCATCGCCGCCGCTAGCAACAGCGGTGCCGCGAGAGATGTCGTCGTTATCACGATATTTGAGCCGCTGCTCGAAAGATCGACGAACGGCTTACAGATGATCGCCCCGACACCCCAAAAGAAATTGAGAAAACTGAGGGACGATGCTGTATTTTCCGGGCTCAGTTCGAGCACTGTCATATTGATTGCCGGAAGCGTCAGGCCGATACCGATACCGTTAATTAGAAAAGCCGTAAGCGAAACCGGAAACGAATCAACGTTCATCACCAAAATGCCGGCCGCCATCAGTATGGCACCTATAAATGACGCGGCGATGAACTGATTTTTTTTGGCGAATCGGCTCGTGAGAAATGTTCCGATCAGCGAACCGGCGAATTGCGCAGGAAAGTAGAAACTAAGCTGAAGGTCATTTAGCTCGTATTGCTTGGCGAGGATCGGTAGAATTTGACCGATCAGGACTGTCACGGTTCCCGACACAAGAAAAAGCCCTGAGAGGATCAGTTTGATCCGTTTAGCATTTCCTGGAAGGAAGGTCGGCATAAACAGCTATTTTGTCAATATTGGGCGCAAACGACAAAAGCCGAGAATACGATACTTGGCGAGGCAAATATTCGCTAAAACACGCGTATTTGGTTAAGATTTAGTTAAGAAAAAATGGCAAGCTCCGCGTTTTCAGCGGATATTTCGCAAAAAAATGTCTCTTGACTCGATAGAAGCCGCCATCACTGATATTCGCGACGGCAAAATGATAATTATTGTTGACGACGAAGATCGCGAGAACGAAGGCGACCTAGTCTGCGCCGCAGAAAAGATCACACCTGAGATCGTCAACTTCATGGCCGTCCATGGCCGCGGCCTGATCTGTCTGCCGATGACCGAGGAGCGGTGCGACGAGCTCAAGCTATTTCCGCAAACCACCGAAAACACATCGAGCTTTGGTACGGCCTTCACGGTCTCGATCGAGGCCCGCGAAGGCGTGACGACCGGCATTTCGGCGGCGGACCGTGCAAAAACGATATTGACGGCCGTCGATCCCGCATCCACGGCAGCCGATCTCGCTCGACCGGGGCATGTTTTTCCGTTGAGGGCAAAACGTGGCGGCGTCCTGGTTCGCGTCGGGCAAACTGAGGCAAGTGTCGATATCGCTCGGTGCGCTGGCGTACAGCCAGCCGCAGTAATATGCGAGATAATGAATGACGACGGGACTATGGCCCGAATGCCTGAGTTGCGTGTTTTTGCTGATAAACACGATCTCAAGATCATTTCGGTCGCTGACCTCGTCAAATATCGCGTTGAGAAAGAAACGCTCGTGCGGCGAGTGGTTGAGACCGACCTGCCGACTGACTTTGGCACTTGGCGGACGATACTTTACGAGAACATCATCAACGGCGAGACACACGCGGCATTTGTGATGGGCGACGTTTCGGATACAACGAAAGGCACGCTTGTACGCGTCCAAACGGAGAACGTAACGTTTGCGATGTTTGGCTCGACCTTGGGCGAAGCATCTTCGGCTATGCAGGCGACGCTTCGTGAAATCTCCAATGCCGGCAGCGGTGTCGTTTTATATCTGCGTCAGAGGGAAAACAACCTCGATCTCGTCAATCAGCTCAAAACCTATGCCGTAATGCACGAAAAGGGAGTCGATTTTCGTACGGCACGCGCCGAGACCGGTTACGGCAATTTTCACGACTACGGCATCGGAGCACAGATCCTGAAAGATCTTGGAGTGTCGCGTATTAGGCTCCTGACGAATCATCCGCCGCGGATCAACGCGATCGAGGCATTTGGGCTCGAGATCGTCGAAACTGTCAGCGTGTAATCCGCAGTAGAATCAAGGGGAAATGGCAGAAACGGAAGAAATAGAAAAATTAGAGGGCGACGAACCGAAAAAAACTCGTAAGCGAGGTCTTTTTACTGTTCGGACTCTGCTTGTTTTTCTTGGTGTTTCGGCCCTTTCGCTGATCATTATTTCTCTTGTCACGTACAGCCTTTACCGTTTTGGAGTTTTCGATCGCTATATAAAGGATCAGTTTGTCGCCAAGATGTCCGAGATCGGCGTCGAATTCAAGGCTGAGACTTTTCGTGTCGCCGCCTCACCTTTGGAGCTTGTTCTCCGTGAGGCAACTTTCAACGACAAACTTACGGGCGAAAAGCTCTTTTATATCCGCGATGCCCGCCTCGGCCTGACCGTCCTCGACCTGCTCGCGTGGCGAACGAGCCGAGATATCAGCATTGATTCTTCCGACATCAACGGTGCTGAAGTTTGGGTAAAATTTGATGAAAACGGCAAATCTAATTTTTCAAATCTAAAGTTTATCGAAGACGAACGGGGCAGCTCGGTCAACTTTAAATATGAGTCGGTAAATGTAAGGGTCCGCGACAGCGTCGTTCATTTCGGCGACTTTTCACGGAGCATTTCGGGTGATGCTAAAGACCTTGCGGTTTTTCTCTCGCCGACAGATACAAGAACGGCCGAGGGCGAGACCAGATACAAATTCGACCTGACCTCCACCGACGGGAATTTCGTGTACGATACGAAAGCGGTCGAAAAGATCGATATTCGCGCTGTTGGCATCGCCGACAAGAAAGGTGCGGAGATCGAAAAACTCGATATCGTAACACCTCTCGGCAATATGGCCTTGAACGGCACGCTGACCGATTGGGCCGCTCCAAAATACGAGCTCGATATCACGTCGATGGTCGATCTGACGCAAACGTCGATAACGTTCTCGACCGGAACCGCACTTCGCGGCGTCGGGAATTTTAAGGGACACGTAAGCGGACAGGGCGAGAATTATCGAATCGAGGGAACTGCTGATTCCGAAGCGCTTCGTGCCGATGGCGTCTATCTCAAGGCAGTCAACGTCGCCGCTACGGTCGAAGGCACAAACGCAAATTACACAGCAAACGGGACGGCCGTCGCCGAAATGCTCACATTCGACGTGTTTCGCGTAGATTTTCTTCGACTTAATGGCAATGTTCGCGGCACCGGAACTGATTTCCGCTGGGTCGGCGACCTTCAGGCGATCGCTGCGAAAACACCGAAACTGACTCTCGGCGGGCTATTTCTCTCAGACGCCGTTGCCGAATACAAGGACAAACAACTGACGGCTTCCGTTGGAAATGGCCAAACTCAAAAATTTGCGATCGGCGACACAGAATTTGTGGATTTGCGAGCCCGAAATCTTAAATTCTCGATGCCGGGAGGCGACATCAATGTCACCGCTTCGAGTGCGACGACCGGTTCATTCATAACAAAAGACTATCGTCTTGACGCCGTGACCGGCCAGGATTTGTGGGTCCGTAATTCGAAAGGCAACACCGACGTCGATGCCTCAAATCTCCGTTCACTAAAAGCAAATATTGCCGGTGCGAACATCAATGACCTGACGGCAGGTAAGTTTGAGTTCCGTGACCGGCCGAATTCGGTCGGCGTCAACATTAAAAACCTTCGTGCCGGACAGGTCGAATCTGATGGCACCTACATCGACGGCGTCGAAACGCCTGAACTGACGATAGACAATGCCAGCGGCACGACGATCGTTTACGCCGACAAGTCGCGCGTTGCTAAGATCGACACCGGCTCAGCGGTTCTCGGAAATTTGAACATCGCGGGCGTCCGCCTGACGATCCGAAACGGAACCATCGAAGGCCAGAGTAATGACATCGACGCGGGCAATATCGCTCTTACCAAAAACAAACAAAATCCTGCTGGCGGTAATCTTGAAAACGTAAAGATAAATAGCCCGGTATTTGTCGTCGAACGCTCGGGCCGCTACAGGGCGACAGCCGATATGAGTATCGGCGGCGGTATGCTTGGAAGCGTTTCCCTCGGCTCTGCAACGGCTAAGGTAGATATCAGCAACGACCGTGCGGAACTGACAGACCTTGCGGCAAGCGTCATGGATGGCAGCGTAGACGGCTCGGTTACGATCGCCTTTGATAATCGCACTCAGTCAAAGATCGACGCAAAATTCACAAATCTTGACCTCTCAAAGATCGCCGCCTTGCAGACCGGCCGCATCGTCCCGATCGAGGGAAACACGACGGGCGAAGCCCATCTGACGTTTCAGGGCACAAACTATCGCACAACATCGGGTACGCTCAACGCGTCAATACAGGCAAATGCGGGGAAAGACGACACCGCACGAATTCCGATCAACGGCAACATCAACCTAACCGCAAACCAAGGCCTTTTCGAGATAGCAAAAGCCGAGCTTTCGACCGGCAAGACTACACTTACGGCATCAGGACAGTTTGATTTGAAAGATGACGATTCAAACCTGACGGTCGCACTTCGCTCCGGCGATGCGGCCGAAGTCCAGCGGTTCGCGGAAGTTACCGAGATCTCGCCCGACCTCGACCGCCAGTTCAAGTCAATAGAGATGCAATTCGCCGGAGACCTCAGTTTCGACGGCGCTATCACGGGTAATCTATACGACCCGCGCGTCGCGGGAAATGCGACTGTGGGTTCGCTCATCATGCGGAATCGAGCACTCGGGAGTGTTGCAACAAAGATCGATGTTTACCCGATCGACGAAACCGACGCCGACGGTAAGGTCCATCTTGCCGGAGTCGAACTTCGAAACGGCAAGCTCAACGAACTGCAAGGCGGGACGGCCGATTTTGAAATTCTGGTCCCGAGGGGCGGGGCAAATAATGTCACCGTCAATGCCGGCCTTCAGGGAGTCAATGCCGGAAATCTTCTCGCCGCATTGCCGGTCGATCTACCTGCGCGGATCAGCGATCTGAACGGAAAAACCACGGGTAAGGTCAATATCACCGGCCTGCCCGACAATGCTAATGGTTCGATCGATTTGTCAGCGTTGACAGGCACGATCGCCGGGCAAAGCTTTGACAATCTCAAGGTCAAGGCCCTGTTTCAGGGCACCGGAATTATTATCCAAACCGCCGAGATGCGTGTGGGCGAAGGCCTCGTTACAGCCAGCGGCACGTACGACCGAAAGAGCACTGCGTTCGATCTCGACCTTACTGGAAAACAGGTTCCGCTTCCGCTCGTGCTCGCGTTCACGCCGCCCAGTGAGAATATTCCTGTCATAACGGGTGTCGTCGATCTTACTGCGAAGGCCGTCGGCGTCGGAGAAAACAGTTCGACCTATGACGTTACATTCGAAGGAAGTGCGCGGACCGTAACCATCGGTGAAAATGCGGTCGGTGACGTCACCTTCAACGGAAAAACAGCGGATCAGGTCCTGACTGCAAATTTGATGGCGAATCTCGAAGGCAGCACTCAGGTCATCACCGGGACTCTGCGTTTTAGCGACGAGAAGTTGCCTTATTCCGTTACAACGGTATTCGACCAAAGCCCGCTTTCACCTTATCTCGCGTTTGTTCCTCAGCTCAAAGGCTATCCGATCACCGGAACCGGAACGGGCAGGATCGAGATCAACGGCTATCTTCGTTCGCGAAACAGTAAAGGCGAACTGGTTGTTGACACGTCGAATGCGAGCGGCTCGGCTCAATTCTCCCAACTTGCGCTGGTCGTTCAGGACACACCGCTGGCCGCCGTCGAGCCGCTCTCAGTTAAATTTAGCAAGAGCAAGGTCGAATTTGAGAATGCGAAATTTGCCGGCGGCGGATCAAATATGACGATCAGCGGCATTATCGCCCTCACCAATACTGCGTCAAATAATCTGTCCGTCGATGGCCGTATCAGCCTGAATCTGCTCAATCTCGTGACAAAGGACACGTTCTTCGCCGGAAATGCCGATGTCGCGGTCCGCTATATCGGCTCGTTCGAGTCCGCGCGTCTGTCAGGTACTGCCTATACTGAAAACGCGTCGGTCGCAGCGTTTATCGGAACAGATCGTCTTTCGCTGGATCGGATCAAGACGCGTGTCGTATTCACCGCCGATCAGGCTGAGATCGAGGATGCGACGGGCTATCTTGGCGGCGGCAGATTTACCGCAACCGGCGGAGCATTGCTCAAAGGGCTTAGCGTTACCAATTTCCGACTGTCGCTAAACGGCGACAATATCACTGTTCCGCTACCGAAGGACTTTCTGACGACCGGCGATGCGAGGCTTGAGATCTCGGGCATTCGTGGGCAAAGCGGCAATCTGCGGACGACCATCGCCGGACGCGTGTTCGCGAAGCGAAGTTTGTATTCGAAAGATATCGATCTTGCCAATCTCGTCGGTGCCCGACGCGAAAGATCGCTTTCGGGCAGCAGCGGCTCCGGAAGTCCGGTGCGTTTCGACCTTATCATTGAGGGCCGTGACGCTTTGATCGTCAGAAATAACATCGCCGACCTGACTGCTTCGGTCTCGCTGGCGTTAACCGGCGACTCTGATAATCCGAGGCTTTCGGGCAGGATCACGGCGAACAGCGGGACTCTGCTGTACCGCAAGGACCGTTATGAGGTTCAGCGTGGCACGCTCGAATTCCCGCCCGATACTGAGATCGATCCGGTGATCAATCTTCAGGCCGAGACTGAGATCGGCGGCTATCAGATCTTTATCAATCTCGCCGGGCCGCTTAAGGATACCGAGCGTTTGACCGCGACTGTTCGATCGAGCCCCGCGTTGCCAAGCGATGATGTTGTATCGCTGATAACGACCGGCAGCCTCTCGAATACCGCCGGCGGCATCCCGACGCTCGCACAGACCGGAATTAATACGGCGGCTGAGATCTTGACTGATTCGATCATCAACAACCCCGCTCGAAAGGCTACTGACAAGCTCTTCGGCCTCAATGTTTTTGAGATAGACCCGATCATCTCGGGGCAGCAACTGAATCCGTCCGCACGTCTTACGGTTGGCCGTCAGATCAACAATAATCTTCGAGTCACATATTCGACGAATCTCTCGCAGGATCAAAATCAGGTCCTCGCGCTCGAGTATCGTGTTTCGAACAAACTATCTTTCGTTGCTCAATACGAGCAGCGCGGCTTGAGCAACGTAACGCGCAACCGCGACAATTTTAGCTTTGAGATCCGTTTCCGGAGGAGGTTCTAGTCCGAATTAAATGGATCGATCGAACATACTTACAACGCAGTTTTCGCGTCCGCCGTGTCGACGGGCTTCTCTCACTGTGTCGGCTCTCGCATCTCGTTTTCTATTCATTTCGGTGATCATCGCCGCTGCCTGGCTCGCGGCTGCTGCACAGAACAAATACGAAAATCGCCGTATCGACACTGTCGATATTACGTTCGGCTCGGCTGGACTTAATCCGCCCTTGGCAGACCCATATCGCAAGATAATTCGAGATTTGATCGGCCCGACCTATTCGACAACCAAGATTCATGATTCGATCGTCGCCGTTTACAACACCAAACTTGTCGCTACGGTGACTGTCTCGGCGTCTGTCAATGACAAAGACGGCGTAGATCTGAGCTACTCGATCAAGCGAAAGGCACGTGTCGAAAAGGTCTCGATCATCGTCGGCAATAATGTCGGCGATAAGGTTACCGAACAGGATCTTCTGTTTAAGCTCAATATCCTAACGACCGGGGCGACTATCACAGATCAGACCCTGCGAAGTAATGCCGACTTAATACTCGATTACCTTCGCGAACGCGGCTTTTACAAATCGGATGTTAAATTTTCGCAGGAGCCTCTGGCGACTGACAATGATGTCGGTGTAGTTTTCAACGTCGCGCCAAACGAACAGGCAAAGGTTGAGAGTTTTAAGATAGATATAATCGGACTAGATACGCCGGTTCCGCCGAAACAACTGGCTCTCAAGCCGCAATCGTACTTCTCGCGCGAACGGCTGACAAAAGACATTGATTCGATCCGAAAGTATCTGCGGGAAAAAGACTTCATCGCTCCCGAACTCGACGAGCCTCGCGTTACCTACGACAGCGATAAGAATACCATCGCGATCGAACTGAACGGAAAGGTCGGCCCAAAGGTCAATGTTATTCTCGATACCGAAAAAGAAAAGATCGGCGACTCGACACTGACAAAACTCCTGCCGATCAAACGCGAAGGTTCGCTCGACTACGCAGCGATCGTCGAGGGCGAACGCCGGCTCGAGACCTACTATCAGGAAAACGGCTATTTCTTCGCAGATGTGACGCCGATCTGTTCGGTCGATCCACCGATTACCGACGGTCAGACCGTGCCGCTGCCGAACAATACTGTTTTCCTATGTTCTGCTCTGGGAAGTGCCGAACTCCTCAATCGAACCGTCGATGTAAAATACAAGGTCGCTCTAAACCGCAAACTGCGTCTCGTCAGCATGCGGCTTCGCGGCCTCGAAGATGTCCTGGTTGACGGCGTAGATCCGCTCACGATCGAAGATCTTCGTCCCGTCCTGGAAACACAAGAGGCAAACGCTCTTGGTGTCATACCGCTGTTCGGCTATGGCCGCGGATACACAAGCATCAACACACTCGACACCGATGCGTCGACCATCGCTTCGATCGTCTCCGAACTCGGTTATCGCGACGTCGCGGTACGCGTCAATCAGGGCGTGGCCCCGAATGGAGAAGACCTGATCATTACTTTTCAGGTCGAACCGGGCAAAAAGACCGTGATCGGCGATGTTAAAGTCACAGGAAATACTGCCTTCACCCGCGACGAACTTCTGGCGAAGGTTCCGGATTTAGCGGGTGCTCCATTCTCGCGTGCAAGGTTTCGCAATGCCGTCAGGAAGCTCGCTGAGTTTTATTCGAAAGAGGGCTACTACAATGCCCGCGTTTCGTATTCGACGACAGATCGGGTTCCCGATCCGTCAGCGGAAAAACTCGTGTCGAACCTTGAGTTCAAAGTAGAGAATGAGGACAAACGGATCGTGGTCAATCGGATCCTCGTCACGGGCAATGAGGACACAAAACCATCTGCGATCCTAAAGGCTGCAGCCCTGAAGAGCGGCGATTTCCTGAAGGCAGTTGACGTCTATTCGACCGAGCAGACCTTATATTCAACCGATGCCTTTGACAAGGTCGAGGTCAAACCGGTTCCCGCTGGAACTGCCGCAAACGGTGACAAGTTGTCTGATGTCATTATCAATGTCAACGAACAGCCTGCGCGCCTTATCACCTATGGCGGTGGCTTTTCGACCGATCTCGGAGTGAACGGTTTCTTCGATATTCGTCACGTAAATCTACTTGGAAACCTCTGGCAGGGCGGCGCTCGTGTTCGCGTCAGCCAACGGCAACAGCTTGTTCAGTTTGACTTTGTGAATCCCCGGTTTATTCCGGATGGTGAGAAAAAATTCGCGCCTCTCACGCTTTCGGTCCAATATCAACGCGATTCGACCGTCACCAGGTTTTTCCGCTCCGCCTTTGATAAGGGAACATTCGGGGTCGTCCAGCGGATCGATGCCAATGGCAATCCGATAGATCAATTCGGCACCAACGTCGGCAGTCCGACGATCAACCGTCTCACGCTGTCCGCCGAAACGAGTCGTACGCTGAGCCGAAAAAACCGCAGCATCATATTTGCCCGTTATCGCTTTGAGGACGTTAGGCTCGTCAATATCGAGAGTTTGCTGATCAAGGATCTGATCAGGCCCGATGCCCGTGTTCGGATATCGGGGTTCGGGTTTACTTACGTTCGCGACACTCGGGAAAACTGTTCCTTGAAAACTTCCTTGTTAGAACTGATCGCAAAAGGCGAGCCCGGCGACCCATGCCGTTACAGTGCCAGCGACCCGACACGCGGGACATATCTGACGGCGGAATACAATGTATCGCTGCTTCAGCTGGGCGCAAATATTGGATTCAACAAATTGCAGCTAAGCTATAACGTCTATTACACGTTCAAATGGCTCAAGAACACGACTCTCGCCGGACGGGCAATCCTCGGCCTTGCAAATGTATTTTCATCTGCAAACCGATTTTCCGATCCCAATCTCGCCGGCCTCAACGGCATCTTGCCGATCAGCGAGCGATTCTTTGGCGGCGGTTCCAATACTATTCGCGGCTTTGATTTTGAAGAGGCGGGCCCTCGCGTTGTGGTTGTGCCCCAGGGGACGTTTCTAAACAGCAACCGTGAGCAAGTTTACCTTGATCCATTCACGATCCCGTTCGGCGGGAATGCTCTGGCCGTCGTCAATCTGGAGGCTCGAATTCCGCTTACCAAATCGATCCGTGCGGTACCGTTTTATGACGGCGGAAATGTATTTCGACGTGTTGGTGATATTTTCAATCCGCCGGATGTGCCGCCAAATGACGTGCTTCGCCAAAATTTGCGAGCTCTGTGGACGCACACGGTCGGTCTAGGCCTGCGGTTGAAAACGCCGGTCGGCGGCGAGTTCGGTGTCGATTACGGATACCTGCTAAATCCACCGCGTTTTCTGATCCCACAAACGGTTGGCCCAAATGCGATCTATCAATTGCGCAAGGACCAGATCCATTTCCGCTTTTCACAGGCGTTCTAGTTTATCGCGGCGGAACGGACCACATGCGATTCGTCGAGTTCCACGATGAAACTCTCGTTTGAGACCATGTGAGGCGGAATGCCGTTTGAGATCTCGTGAGTATCAAATTCGGAAAACTGAGTCACCACTGTTGGTTTTTGAGCCGCATTTATCAACTTACGTCGCGTTTTCCGCTCGTACATTGCTTTGTCGGCTGCAACGATCATCTGGTCGAAAGTCGCTCCATTGTCGTGGAAACCGGCCGAGCCCAGGCTCACACCGACCCTCGCGACTTTTCCATCGCCAACCGGCAGTTCAAATTCACTGACGGCCTTTTCGATTCGGCCGCAAAGATCGATTACGTCATCGCTTCCCGCGTCTGAGATCAAAGCAACAAATTCATCGCCGCCGTATCGGGCAAGAAAATCATATTCCCGAAGCTGTTCGAGGATCACCTGGCCGATCTCATTTAGCATCTTATCGCCGGCCTTATGGCCGTACGTGTCATTGACCGCTTTAAAGCCGTCGAGATCCAGCATCAGCACCTGAAATCCATTATTACCGCGTCCCGCACGTGCAACTTCGCGTTCGAACTGCATCTGCAAACTGCGTGCATTCGGCAGACCTGTCATAGGATCGGTCAGGGCGTGGACCTTGGCCTCATCGTGCTGTTTCGATTTGCCGATCGCCTCGGCAGCTATGCGGGACACTGTCTCCAGTAACCGAATATGCTCGTCGGCGTAACGATCGAGGTGCCGCGAATATATAGAAACGGCTCCGATCAACTCGCCTGCGGCAAAGAGCGGCAACGACGCCATCGTGGTATATTCCGTTGCCAATTCGACCTGCGATAGCGAAAAATCGAGGTCGGGATTTACGTTCTTGACGGCTTCCTTTTTCTTGAGAACAAAACCGGTGGCACCTTCGCCGATCCGAATGCGTTTGGCCAAAAGAAGTTCACTATTGTCGCCCTCGGCGTGGATGACATCGGCGTAACGTGCCGATTCATCAACGAGATAGACCGCACAGGTCTCAAAAGGAACAAATTCGCGAACCTTCTTTGTAAAGAGTTGCAGCGTCTCTTCGATTCGGACGGACGAGCCAAATTCGCGGGCAAGCTCGTAGAGCGTAAACACTTCCTTGTTCGCAAGCTTGATCTGCTGAACAAAGCCGTTATCAATGTCATGCAGATCAACGCTGAGGCCAGGCGAATATGACAACCCGAGCGCGTCGATCTTTGCCTCAAAATTGGTCAAATGTTTCAGAAACAAATGTACGATCGTCGGGTCAAATTGTTTTCCGGCACCAGCCAATAGGTGCTTTCGCGCATCGTCACGAGAGATCGCCGACCGGTACGGCCGGTCGCTCCGCAGCGTGTCGTATGCGTCAGCAATAGCTAGTATCCTCGAAGTAACCGGTATGTCTTCGGCAGAAAGCTGCTCTGGATAGCCGGTTCCGTCCCAAAATTCGTGATGGTATTTGATCGTGTCAACAACCGGATATTTGAAGTCGATGTTCTCTAGGATCGCCGCACCGATAGTCGAATGGATCTTGGTCTTTTCGAGTTCGGCCGGCGTCAACGTTCCCGTCTTATTTAAAATATGGTCGGGAATCGCAAGTTTTCCGATATCGTGGAGCAACGCTCCCGTTCGTAAGGCGTTTAGCTCGTCATCGGACAATTTGAACAGTTCGCCAAGGCCAACTGCGTAGATCTGTGTCCGCCGAACGTGTCCGGCACCTATCTGGTCGCGGGCGTCGATCGCCGTTGCCAACGCCTCGACCGTTGCGAGATGAACGCGGCTCGCTTCCATGATCTGGGCCGTTTTAACCTCGAGGCGTCGCAGGTGAATGCGGTACGCCGCGAACCCGACGATCGCCGTTGGCCCAAAGATCAACGCGATCGCGATCCCAAAATAGAAGAATCCAACGACTGCAACCACAAACCCGACAACCGAGCCAGCGATCATCTTTGTTCTGCTTTCGTAATTTGATAGTCGAAAAAATCTCATGGGGTGAACGAAAAGCACTAAGACTCAAGGCACAAAGGCCACCGCAATTCGTAATACAAATCACGTGCCAAAACTGAAGAATCAGTAAAGACTGGAATTTATTTGAAGATATGCCCGCTCGGACAAGCGAGCTTCTGAGGAGGTCGGTCAAATTGCCGGGTCAAAATGACCGAATGCGGTCAGATTGACATACCGTTATCGTGGAAGGGAAGAAAAGGCCGACGGCATTCAGTACCCGTCCTCATACCCGAAGGAGTCGAAATCGTCCGTTCCTTTTTCGACCTCTTCGTCGGACCTGAGGTCCAATTCAATAGGGTCAAGGCCTACAACGACGAGCGACGAACCACACTCGTCGCACAAGATCGTGTCGCCCTGTTCGGACTCGGCATCAACGAAGACATCCTCAGTACATTCGGGACAGATGGTGGTCGGCATTATACGTTTTCTCCGAAAATCTTAAGATTTTGTTTGCGTATCATCAAAAAAGCAAGTGAAATAGATACGCGTATTCAAATCTATCGTGTAACGCAACATTTTGGCAAGATTTGATTTACAGATTTTTGGCCCGCTACCCAGATATGCAATTTCCATTTCGATTAGATCCGGACAAAGACTTCGACTGCGTCGGTTTTGGCACGAACGCCGTCGATTTTTTGATACGAGTTCCGCATTATCCCGAATTTAATTCGAAGGTCGAACTAACGGGTTATACGCAGGCGGCGGGAGGCGAGATCGCGACGACCATGGCCGGACTCCGTCGTCTCGGACTAAACACCGCATACGTCGGCCGGTTTGGCGACGACAATGCCGGCGAGATCGGCCGAAGATCACTAATCGATGAGGGCGTTGACGTTTCGTTTGCCGAAACGATCGCCGATACAAGAACGCAGATCGCATTCATCATCATCGACGAGCAAACGGGCGAACGCACGGTCATCTGGGAGCGCGAGGCGAACCTAGCGTACAGCAAAGACGAGGCTCCGGTAGAAATCGCCAAACGCGGCAAGGTATTGCATTTCACACCACACGATACGGCCGCCTGCCTTGAGATGGCGATTGCGGCCAAGTCATCTGGTGCCGTTATTTCGAGCGACATCGATAATCTGTTCGACGGGATCGAAGATCTGCTTTCGCACATCCATATTCTGATTGCGTCTTCCGAATTTCCGGAGAGACTCACAGGAATTGGCGATCAGCGCGAGGCACTGATCGCTATCCATGAGCAATACGGCTGTGCCGTCACCGGCGTGACGCTCGGCGAGAACGGTTCATTGCTCTATTGCGACGGCGAGTTTATTGAGACCGCCGGCTTTGAAGTTCCGGGCGGCTGCAAGGACACGACCGGAGCCGGCGATTCATTCCGCGTCGGCCTACTACACGGGCTGCTCAAGGGT
>JANLTF010000348.1:0-12131 GCA_031362825.1 Acidobacteriota bacterium
GCCATCATCTGGCTGCCTGCTTTTGCCTCGATCGAATCGACTTTTGCCTTCAAATCGTTGAATTTTGTCTCAAACATGGTGCCGCCGGGAATCAGTCCCGTGTAGTCGACCGACCATTGAACATCGCGTTTACAGGCCTCGTAACCACGACGATTGCTGTCTTTCATTGATAGTGTCCTCCAGAGAGTAGATTTGCACTTAGTTTTGTCGAAGTGTCGGAAAATAATACAACGAATCGCAAAAAAATGCGACCACTTGTGTGAAATCCGAACGAACCGCGAGATAACTCGACGGACGTCGAAAAAACTCGGCGGACGCAGAAAAAACTCAGCGAACGGAAAAAAACCGCAACGGACTGAGAAAAAAATGTGCGGATGAAGAAAAGTTTGGGCGGACGCGAAAAAACGACGGCGGCCAGGATTTTTCGAAACATTCCGCCGAGTGGTAGAGTATAAAAACCAAGATAAGCAATTTCGCTTTTGCACTTTACGACACAAAAACTATGAAGAAACTAAACTCTATTCGCTTAGGAGCCGCTACTTTGCTGCTCCAGTCTTTTATTCTGCCCACTTCGCTTATCGCCCAAACGCCGGCATCGACGGACATAAATGCGGCCATTCGCAAAGAAGGGATGGAAAACTCGAAAATAATGCGTACGATGCATTATTTTTCGGACGTTTACGGGCCGCGGCTGACGGGAAGCGACAATTACGTCAATGCTGCAAAATGGGGAGCCCGCGAGATGCAGTCGTGGGGTTTTGACAACGCGACGCTCGAGCCGTGGGAATTTGGCCATCCGGGCTGGGCTAGCGTTCGGAATACGGGACTGATGCTAAAGCCTCAGCCGGACACGCTGACCTACGAGGTGCTCGCGTGGACGCCCGGGACCAAAGGGCCTGTCGCGGCCGATGCAGTAAACATCGTACTGCCGACATTTCCGGCCGCAGAAAATCCGCAAGTGATGCAAAACCCGACCCAGGAAGAGCTGACGGCATATTTTGAAAAGATCAAGGCTTCGGTAACGGGCAAGATCGTGTTGGTCGGCAAACCTACGTTCATCGACCAGTCGCGTGATCCAGCCCCGAAACGTTTGAAGGACGAAGACGCTCAGAAGCGTTTCGACCCGACGAACCCGACGCCGCAGGGTGGACCGGGCGGAGGTCCGGGCGGCCGTGGTGCCGGATCCGGAGCAGCAGTCGCTCCAAAGCCCAATGCACTAAACGGTTTACAGATCAGTGAGCAACTCGACAAGTTTCTGCTCGACAGCAACGTCCTAGTCCGCATCAACGAATCACAGCTCGATCGCGGTGCCGTTCGTGCATTCAACAACCGCACGTTCGACGTAACCAAGGTCGTTCCGACCGTTGTGATGCGAAACGAGGACTTCGGCCGCATTTATCGTTTGATGACGAACGGCAGTCCGGTAAAGCTCGAGTTCGACATTCAGACCCGTACGATACCGTCAGGCGTGACGAGCTACAACATGATCGGTGAGATCTACGGCAGCGACAAAAAAGACGAAGTTGTAATGCTCGGCGGGCACCTCGATTCGTGGCATTCGGCAACCGGTGCGACGGATAACGCGGTCGGCTGTGCAACGATGATGGAAGCCGCACGCATTCTCAAAGCGATCGGCGTTAAACCGCGAAGGACGATCCGAGTCGCGTGCTGGGGCGGCGAAGAGCAGGGACTATTGGGTTCGCAGGCATACGTCAAACAGCATTTTGGCACCGCCGAAAATCCGACTGCTGAATTCAGCAAATTCAACGGCTATTTCAATATCGACAGCGGAACAGGACGTGCGAGAGGCCTGACCATTTTTGGCCCGCCCGAGGCCGCGACCGTGCTTCGCGAAGCTCTTGCTCCGTTTGCCGATCTTGGTTTTGCCGGCGTTTTGGCGAGCAAAAGCCGTGGCCTCGGTGGAACGGACAGCACGTCGTTCAATCAGGCGGGTCTGCCAGGCATTGGCACGCAACAGGATCCGATCGAGTATTTTAACGTCACTTGGCACACCAACCTCGATACATACGAACGTATCATCGAGAGCGACGCTAAGACATCGGCGATCATCTTTGCGGCTGCCGTTTACACGCTCGCTATGCGTGAGGAAATGCTGCCGCGTTTTAAGGCGACCGAGATGCCGGCACTGCCAACGCCGCCGAGGCCGTAACGACCATTCCGACGGTAGGTGAAGATTGAGACTGTCTGAAAACGGGATTTTCAGACAGTCTCTTTTTTGTCGACGCAAAATTGGGAATATCGGCGAATGGTAAATCGATCAAAGATCTATTGTGCGAATTCGCGTAATTTTGCTGCTATCTCATCGCGGATCCGCCTGAATTCTTGAGCAATCTCAGCGCCACCTCCTGCTGCTTCGGCGGGATCGTCGAAACTCCAATGAATGCGAGTAGCTTTTCCAGGAAAGACCGGGCACGTTTCGTTAGCGTTGTCGCATACGGTGATCACATAGTCGAATTCGGTATCGAGAAACTCGTCCAAACATTTGGAACGATGATTTGAGATGTCGATGCCGATCTCTGCCATCGCGGCAATGGCCTGCGGCCGGACAAAACTCGCGATGGTTCCCGCACTTTCGACGTCGAATCTGTCGCCAGCGATGTGGAGCAGAAGGCCTTCGGCCATTTGGCTACGAGCCGAATTGCCGGTGCAGAGTATCAAAACACGCTGTTTCTTCATATCTTTGCTTCAGTCGTGAAGTATCGACGCTGAAAATACAGAGCGACGCTCACGAGACCGATCAACACCGGAACCTCGACCAGCGGGCCTATCACGGCCGCCAACGCGACACCAGAATTGATGCCAAAAACTGCGACGGCGACAGCTATTGCAAGCTCAAAATTATTGCTCGCGGCCGTGAATGAAAGAGTTGCGGTCTTCGAGTAATCGGCGCCAACCTTTCGCCCCATATAAAAGCTGATGAGGAACATCACGACGAAATATATCAGCAGCGGTATCGCGATGCGCACGACGTCGAGCGGCAATTGAACGATCAGATTGCCCTTGAGGCTGAACATCACAAGGATCGTAAAGAGTAACGCAACCAAAGTGAGCGGGCTTATTCTTGGAATGAAAATGTCGTGATACCATTCTTTTCCTTTTGCTCGAACGAGCAGAAATCGGGTGAGCATTCCGGCTAAAAAGGGAATTCCAAGGTAGATGAATACGCTCTGCGCAATTTCCCAGATGCTGATGTTTACGACAGTGCTTTCGAGGCCGAAATACGGCGGGAGGACCGTCACGAAAACCCACGCGTACACGCTGTAAAACAGAACCTGAAAGACGCTGTTGAACGCCACCAAACCTGCGGCGTATTCGCTGTCGCCTTTGGCGAGTTCGTTCCAAACGATGACCATCGCGATGCAGCGTGCCAACCCGATCATGATCAGCCCGACCATGTATTCCGGATAGTCGCGAAGGAAAATGATCGCGAGAGCGAACATCAATACGGGGCCGATCAACCAGTTTTGGATTAGCGAAAGGCCCAATATCTTGGTGTCGCGAAAAACCTCGCCCAGATTTTCGTACCGCACTTTTGCAAGCGGCGGATACATCATAAGGATGAGGCCGACAGCGATGGGAATGTTGGTCGTGCCGACGTTAAATCGATTTACGACGCCTTCGACGCCCGGATACAAATAGCCCGTCATAACGCCGAGAAACATCGCGAGAAAGATCCAAAGCGTGAGAAATCGATCGAGAAACGAGAGCCTCGTCGTCGGATTGCAGTTATTTGCTGACATATCTATTGATCGCCGATTTCGTCTTCGCAGCAATAGGTAAGCGTGACGAATTTTTTGCTATCGCGATCATATTTCGCAACGAAAACTTCCCATTCGCGCTCAAAAATATTCTCGTCCGTCGTCCTTCCGTGCTCGTCGGCACAGCGCACCCGACAGCGTTTTTCTTCAAATGTCGGTGTTCCTCGTGTCATCATGACTCCGTTTAACTAAATAAGTTCGCGGCGTTCGCCAAATTAGCGACCGCCGCGGTTATCAAACAGTTTTAGCAACAGGCCGTCGCGACTTCCTTCGCCTTGCCGTCGATCCCGACAAAGGTCGGAACGCAGCAGGTTTCTCCGGTATTTTTGACGCCTTCGGGTAGATTGTCTTCGAGAACGACGAAAGCTTCCCATTCATTGCCGTCAGGGTCATGGACCCATGCTTTGTCCTGAACCGCGGAGCAACAGGTCGTCTGCATCTCTTCACGGGGAGCGAGGCCGCGTTCGGTCCATTTTTCACGCAGCGCCAGAACGTCTTCGGTAGCTGCGACCTGAATGCCGAGATGCGACAGAGTGCCGCCGGCCGCAAACGCGTTCTGATTAAGCGTCAGATTGAGCGGCGGATTTTGGATGTCAAATTTTGCATAGCCCGTTCGGACCGTGCTCGGTTCGAGATCGAGCATCTTTTTGTAAAAGTCGATGCTGGCTTCGACGTTGGATACGTTCAGTGCGAGATGTGCTTTCAGGGTAATGATGTTATTCATAATTTCTCTCCGTGCGTAAATATCAATTACGGATATCCATAATTGTATTCCAACAATATCCCTATAAAACAATTATGTCAAGCCATAAATGAGATGTGGTATAATTTTTATATGAAAGCTGGGAAAGCATTTGATATCGGACTATTTTTCGCGGCTTTGTCGGATCGCACGCGGTTGCGTTTGCTCAATTTAATGCGGGACGGCGAGGTCTGCGTCTGCTTCTTTGCCGAAGCCCTCAGCACCAACAACCCAAAGATCTCACGCCATCTCGCCTACCTAAAACGGGCCGGCCTCGTCGAGGCCCGCCGCGAAGGGAAGTGGATGCACTATAAGATAACCGAACCTCAAGACGAACAAGCCGCCGAACTATTTGCCTCCACAATGAAAATGATCTCCGCCGACCCGCAGATGCTGTCCGATGCCGAGACCCTTTTCCGCGTCTGCTGCCCGCCGCGCGTGCAAATAACGAGGTAGATCCGCAAAAGGACATAGCCTCGTTAGTCAGATATTCAAATCCCGACTATCAAGGTAACGAACCGAGCTAGGCGGGTCTACTTGACTTACTTGACTCGCAGTAAACTTTAAGATAAAATCTTTAGCACAAAAGAACACCTTTGTTTGTAATGTTCCCATCAGTGTCGATGTGACTCCTCACATTTTTACTAGTATCAAACTCCCGCATGGAGGATTGAGATGAGTACCAGAATTTGTGCAGGTCCTAGCATTGCGGCGATAATTGTCGCTGTGATCGGTCTCGGTACGGTTGCATTTGCCCAGCCTGAAAAGTATAAAGAAGGCGATCCGATCGAATACAAGGTTATGGGTTCGTATCCGGAACGCTGGGAAAAGGGTGGGACGTATGTTGGCTCGACGCCGGGCGGCAAGCAGCCGATAATTCGCGAAAAGCCGAACGAATATTACCCGCAAGGATCTCAACGGGCCGGGACCTGGGATGCAATCCGGCCTACGGCAAAGGCCGGGCCGGTGAAACCTGATCCGAAAGATGACCCGCCCGCCGATGATCCCAATGGACCCGCCGATCCGCCTGCTGACGACGGTGGCGAAGGCTGTGCCGGGATGCTCTCCGAAAATGATGTTCTGTCGTTTCTTCAGAAAAAACTTGGGAACAACAAGCCATACGATTGGCGAAAGAAGCAAGAGGTCGAAAACGAAATCGCCGGGAAGATACGTGCCTGCGGGCTTGGCTTTAGGTTCGATTCGCGTGGAGCGTATTCCGACAAACTCGACAAGTATGATGCAACATCGGTCGTACGGTATCCGCTGATGGGGAACATGGGGCCGCCGACAAAGCAGGACTGGTACAACGGCACATGGCTGATAACTGCCCAATCAGAAGACTATTGGTTGATCATAGCGTCGCGGGCCGGATTTGTAACTATAAGTGCTAATGGCACTTATACCTGGAAAAATGGCCCCAATGATCCACCAACAAAATATGTCAAAGGCCGTTGGCGGCCGGCGACAGAAGAGGAAATGAAGGTCTCCTACCAAGGCGGAAAAGGAATTGTACTGCTCAGTGCCGTCGGCGGCGATGACTGGCTGGTAAGGCACAATCGGGACAGCAGAGATCCGACGCCCGGGAACTGGGTAAACATCGAATTGCTAAGCACCCGTCAAAACCGGCTATTTGGGTATAAGAAGTAGGGAATAAGCACGATCACTATAAAGCCGTTAGTGAGGCGAACTGCCCGAACGACGGGCAGACATCGGCGAGTGGGCATTCGCTGCATTTTGGCTTCCTCGCGTCGCAGACTTTGCGGCCGTGGTAGATCATCCAGTGCGGGAACATGACCCAGTGCTTCTTGGGGACGAGTGCGGCGAGGTCGCCTTCGACCTTTTCGGCATTCTCGTTCTCAGTCAAGCCGAGTCGTCGGGATAGACGGCCCACGTGCGTGTCCACTACCACGCCGGATGCGATCCCAAAGGCGTTTCCCATGACGACATTTGCCGTTTTGCGTGCGACGCCGCCCAGCGTTAGCAGATCGTCCATTTTCTTCGGAACTTCGCCGTTGTACAAATCAATTATTCGTTGACACGCCGCCTGGATGTTCTTTGCTTTGTTCCGAAAGAAACCGGTTGAGTGAATGTCACGTTCCAACTCTTCCTGAGCCACGTTTAGAAAATCAGCCGGCCCCCGGTACTTTCGAAACAGATCGGCCGTTACAATGTTTACGCGAATATCGGTGCATTGAGCGGAGAGGATGGTTGCGATCAGCAGTTCGAACGGCGACGTGTGGTTCAGGGCGCAATGTGCGTCTGGGTAGGCCTTTTTTAGCCGTTTTATTATCTCGGTGGTTCGTGCCTTTCTGTCATCGATCATAGCGCCAAGGCTAAAAAAGAAAGAAGCAAAATGCAAATTTGAGGGAGTTTAGGTAAGATTAACGTCGGATTAAAGATAAGTCTGTCATGAAGCTCATTCTTAGCGGTGTTTTGCCGGCGATAACCAACGTTTCGCAATTGCTGAAATATGGCCAACGACCTCTTCCGCATTAGTTCAAAATCTGCATTCGTCCGTGCGTTTTTAGTTTTAGCATTGGTCGTTGCAGTGCTTTTTGTGTGGATCGCCGGACGCAGGCAGATCGGCAGCATGCTTGCGGACATTGCATCCGCCGCTAACATCAATGCCGCCGAAACTATCGAGCTTGCGCGCGAAATGTCCCCGACCGATCCGCGGGCGACTTGGTTAAAGGCAACGTTTGAAAAGAATTTGTTGACCACTGAACGAACCGCTTCTGCGATCCGACTATTCGAGGAAACGGTGCGGCTCGCCCCGCGTGACTTTCGTTGGTGGATGGAACTTGGACGTGCTTACGAGCAGGCTGACAAGCCTCGCGAGGCCGAACTTGCGCTACGACGTGCCCACGAGATCGCTCCGACGTATGCCCTTGTTAATTGGCAAATGGCAAATTTCTTTCTTCGTCAGAACCGGGAAGAAGAGGCCTTTGTTGCCCTAAAGGCCGCCACGATGAACAATTTCTCTTATCGCGAACAGGCATTCTCGCTTGCCTGGGATTATTTTGAAAAGAACCCTGCGAAACTCGAATTGATCGTAGCCGATGAGCCTAGCGTTTATGCGGAGCTCGCACAATTCTACGCGGCGCGCGGTAGGGCCGAAGATTCGATCCGTATCTGGAATCGGCTCACGGATCAAGAGAAATTGGCATATCCAAACATAATAAAGGTCATCGCACAGGGCCTCTACGACAAGCGTTTCTTTGCACAGTCGCTGGAGTTTTCCCGGCAGGCAGGCATCGATGCCGAAGCCCAACCGAATACGATCTCGAACGAAGGATTTGAAACTATCATCGGAACTGTCGACTCCACATTGTTCGGTTGGCGGCTCGCAAAAAGCGATGCAAAGCTCGACATTTCGCCCGATCAGTCGGTAAAACGAACTGGTGCGAGAAGTATGCGTTTCGCTTTCCGCGGTTTTTCAAAACCTGAGCTATACAACCTGTTTCAGACAGTTGTTGTCACGCCGGGCAAGAGTTATCGGCTCAAATTCTGGCTCCGTACCGAAGGCCTCAGAAGCGCCGGAAACCCGCAGATCGAGATCATGAACGCCAACGACGACAAACTCCTGGTCGCGTCGCGCCAGTTTCCGTCGGGCACGAACGACTGGCAGGAAATTGAGATAACGTTGATAGCGCCGGCGAATTGTTCCGGCATAACCATCCGGACCTCGCGAGGATTCTGCGGCGACAATTGCCCGATCGTAGGGATGGTCTGGTACGACGATTTTTCCCTGACGAGCGGCTAAATATGACGTTTCTCAACAAAGCGATATTTTTCCTAATCTGTCTCACGCTGGTCGTGACGACGATGTTGTATGGAACGGTCCACGAACCGACGATCGCATTGTTTTATTTCTTGGTCGCACTAATGATGGGACTGTGGGTGGCCGAGAGTTTTATTAGCGGCGAGCTAAGAATGAGCCGCCACGTTCTTCAAATTCCGGCATACGCAACCGCAATTTATTGCGTGATCCAAATAATTCCGTTCGGTTCGGTGCCGGAGACAGCGGGTATTACAGGCATTTCACGAACGATCTCAGCCGCGCCATTTGAGACGGAAATGACCGCCTATCATTATCTGGCGCTCGGTTTTTTCTTCTCGATGGTGCTGATCAGCCTGAAGAGCGCGTCGCGGATCAGGTCGCTGGTCAACGTGATCGTTGTTTTCGGATTTGTCTACGCCTTTTTCGCGATCTTGCAGTCGTTCCTGAGCCCCGGCAAGATCTATGGCATTTACGAGAGCTTTGGCGCATATCCGTTCGGGACTTTTGTAAATAGGCACAACTTCGCCGCGTTCATGGAAATGATGATCGCCCTACCGCTCGGCCTGTTGCTTTCGGGCAGCATCAAGCCCGACAAAAGACTTTTATATATTACGGCCATCTCTCTGATGGGCGTCGCGTTGCTGCTAAGCGGTAGTCGTGGCGGTTTGGTAGCAATGCTGGCGGCAATATTTCTGCTGATTTTGGTAACAACGCGAACAAGAGGCACAAAGCAGTTCGTGATTCGCGGGGCGATGGCGATTGCACTGGTCGGGGCAATCGTCGCCGGGACGTTGTTTGTCGGCGGCGAATCGTCACTGACACGCATTGCGGAAACTGCGGCCTCGAAAGACGTCACCACCAACCGCACACACATCTGGAGCGTGACGCTGAAAGTGATAACGACAAATCTGCCGTTCGGCGCCGGACTCGGAGCGTTTGGCCAGGCGTACACGCCGCATGACGATTACAGCGGACTCGAACGCGTCCAGCAGGCCCACAACGATTACCTACAGGTACTCGCAGACGCCGGAATTGTGGGTGCGATTATCGGCCTTGCATTTTTAGCCCTGCTTTTTCAAACAGGCAAAAAGAATATTCGCATGAAAAATACGTTTCGACGCGGTGTTGCGGTTGGGGCGTTGGGCGGGATCTTTGCAATATTGGTGCACAGCATTTTTGATTTTGTGCTGCATACGACGGCGATCTCGGTGATGTTTATGTTGATTATGGCACTGCTGGTGGCTGCGGGACGCGAATACGAAGACGACGAAAGGGAAGACGACGACCATCGAAGCCGCCATCGCTCAAAGGCGGTCGTCAAGCCGTTTTCGACTCGCCGGACCGCTTCACAGTAAGAGCCCGATAGACCCACCAGATCAGTCCGTGCAGGACGTAAATGCCTGAAATAGCGAGCAGTGCGTAACGCGAATAAAGATAAACAAACATCGCGAGTCCCGCGAGCAGAACGACCAACAGAATGCCTTGCGGCCCAGCTCCGGCTGTTTTCATGCTGGAATATCGGATCTTGCTGACCATCAAAATCCCCAGCACCGCGATCAAAGCCATCAACGCATAGCCGTAATACTGTGCGGTAGGAGTTCCGTACGAACTAAGCGGCAGCGGTGCGAAATGGATGATCGAAGCGAGCAAACCACCGGCCGGCGGTATCGGTAAACCAACGAAGTTCTTTTTATCGACCTTGGTCGAGCCTTCTTCGAGTTTGACGGGACGCGTGGCCTGTAGATTAAATCTCGCGAGGCGAAAGGCTCCGCACATCAAATAAGCGAACAACAGAAAAGTACCGACGTTGAGTGCTAGGCTGTTTTCCGCGTAAATACCGCCAAATGACCAAGCGTAAACGAGTGCCGTAGGTGCAATGCCGAACGTCAATACGTCAGCCAGCGAGTCGAACTGCACGCCGATCTCAGTCGCGGTTCGAGTGGCTCGAGCGACGCGGCCGTCGATGGTGTCGAACAGGATCGCCAAACCGATCGCGAGTGCCGCGATATTAAAATAATGAGCCGCGTCCTGAACACTGCCAAACGAAGCGTGGTAACCGCGGATCGACATCATGACGGCCAAAAAGCCCATCGCCACATTCGCCGCCGTAAACAGCGTCGGTATAACAAAAAGCCCTTTCTTCAGCCCCCGATGGGGCGGTCTCAAATCGTCAGTATCTTCCATTAAATTGAGAATTGAGAACTGATAATTGATAATTCAAGAGCGTTTGATCACCCTTCATTCGCAATTATCAATTATCAACTATCCATTTCGCTCGGGCCTAGCCGAGCGATCACCGTCTCTCCGCCCACAACTCTGTCGCCGACCTTCACGCGGAGCTCTGTGCTCGCGGGAAGCTGCAGATCGGTTCGCGAACTAAACTTTATTAAACCAAATTTTTCGCCGCGTTCGAGTTTATCACCTTCCTTTGGCCAACAGACAATGCGCCGCGCGAGTATTCCGGCGATCTGCGTGCACGAAACCGTCACGCCTTCGCCCTCGATGACGAGCGTGTTCCGCTCATTTTCAAAGCTCGCGTTGTTGTTTGTCGCCGGCATTTTCTTGCCCGGAGTATATGTGAGTTTCGTAATTGTGCCCGCGATCGGCGAGCGGTTGATATGAACGTCGATCGGCGAAAGGAATACGCTGACCACTTTGCCGTCCGCAGTCTCGTCGATCCGCGTCACACGCCCGTCGGCCGCCGAAACGACGATATTCGCCTCCGTCGGGATCGTCCGCTTCGGATCGCGAAAGAAATATATCATGAACAAAGCGACCGCCACCAAAGGCACGATCGGTATCCACAACATAAACAACGCAAACCCCACCGCCAAAAACAGCGGCGCTGCAACCGAATACAGACATTTCTCGAAATCCGTCGTATCCTGTTCGTCGATCTGGTGGATTCTGACGCCCGAATTCAGCCAATTTTCGGTAATATCTATTGAATCCAAGTCACCCATGATCGCGTGGATCGGGTGGCCCAGTTTGGCAAGGGCATCGGCCCCGCCATCCGCTGCTATCGCAACCGGCCCGTGGCCGAGGGCGCGTTGAAGTGAAGAAGGCGAAACGGGTCCGGCCCCAACCAGTGTAACGATCGACGAAAACTTGTAGAGTATCTTGTCCATTGCCCTCTGATTGCGCCTCGCGCGCCTCAGGTCAAGGCGGCAAACCGGAGTCGGATCAGACGTGCGTAACAATGTCCGGGATCAATTTCCCCGGTGAAGGAGCTGAAATGTCTGAAGCTGTCAAGAAACTGACCGTCTCGTATGGCGCGTTTTCCTGCACCCTGGAAGGGTTCGACGACCCGTTTCCGGTGATGAAAATGGTTGTGGATTACTTCCAGAGCCTGGCCGAACGCGATCCGAGCTTTGGCGCGCACCCCGAGCGCCCCGATGCCGATTACCTGCGCAATCTGGCGCAGCGCGGCACCAATCAGAACGTCGAGATTGAGACGCAGGAAAACGGCGTGATTCTGCGCCAGACCTTTGAAACCATGCCCGAAACTGCCGATGCGGTTGGAACGTCACGCGGCGCAAACCTGTCGCTCGTTCCGCGCCGCGAACCCGCAGAAGGTGCCGCCGTGATGGCTGCCGATTATGCCGACGAAATGTTCACCTCCATCGAGAGCAACGATTTTCCCAGCGAAATGCAACGGGCATTTCAGGACCAGCCGCAGGTCGCCAGCCAGCCGCCGTCCAACGATCCCGCCAGTGTCTATGACCGCGAAGAGCGTGCTCTGGAACGCCTTCTGAACGCCGCGCGCCTGCGTTCGGGCACCGAGCAGACCCTCGCGCCGGCCAACCCGATGTCGCAAATCAAGGAAGCC
>JANLTF010000316.1:0-3204 GCA_031362825.1 Acidobacteriota bacterium
CACGACCAGTAGGGAGTGTGTCTGACACCGCAAAAACCGAAGTCCAAAAACCAAAAGCCGAAACTCCGTCGAATGGCCGCCTCATTGTCTCGCCGATCGCCGCACGCATGGCCGCCGAGAATTCGATCGATCTCAAATCCATCAGCGGTTCCGGTCCAAATGGCCGAATTATCAAACGTGACATCGAAGCAGCGATGGATGGCAGTGGTGCCGCTGCGAAAGCACAGCCTTCCCGAACGTTTATCCCTTCTACCGTAGTTGGAGCATCCGCCTTTACCGACGAACCGACCTCCAAAATGCGGCAGATCATTGCCAGCCGGCTCGCCGAATCGATCGGCCCGATCCCGACGTTCTACCTTACTGTCGAGATCGAGATGGACAACGCCCTCGAACTCCGAAAGGCAATAAACGCAAGTGTTTCCGACGATCAAAAGATCAGCGTCAACGACATCATCGTCAAGGTCGCTGCCCTTTCGTTAGTCAAACATCCGTTCGTAAACGCCTCGTATCAGGACAAGTCGTTACGCTTTTACGAGCAGGCCGATATCGGTGTAGCAGTCGCGATCGACGAAGGCTTGATCACGCCGGTCATTCGCGGAGCAAATTTGAAAGGCTTTCTTGAGATCGCGGCCGAAGTAAAGGATCTGGCAGCAAAAGCAAAGGCCAAAAAGCTCCAGCCTGAGGAATACACAGGAGCGACATTTTCGATCTCAAACCTCGGAATGTTTGGCATTAAAGAGTTTACAGCGATCATCAATCCGCCCGAGGCCGGAATTCTCGCCGTCGGCGGAGCCGCACCGACCGCAGTTGTCCGCAACGGCCAAGTCGTAGTCCGCAACATCATGAATGTCACCATGTCCTGCGACCACCGCGTAATCGACGGCGCAACCGGCGCCAAATTCCTCCAGACATTCAAACAAATGCTCGAACAACCGGCGTTGATGTTGGCCTGAAGTTAGGGCTTCAATTTCTTTTCGAGTTGCTCCGCCTTTTTATTGTCTGCCGCTGCCTTCGCGGTTTCGCCGAGTGCATCATAGACGGCCGCTCGATTTCCGTAGGCAGTATCATTGTTCGGATCCAATTTGATGGCGGTCGTAAAGTCTGAAATTGCCTTTGCAAAGTCATCGGTTCGAACATATATCAGCCCCCGGTTAGTAAAAGCACCTGAGTTTTTTGGATCGATCTCAATAACCTTATTAAAGTCTTTCAGAGCATTTTCGTAATCTTCGATGTCAATGTAGATATCTCCTCGTTCGTAGAATGAATCTGCATCATTCGGATCAAGCTCGATAGCTTTTGAAAAATTTACGATCGCCGGTTCGTAGTCCTTTTTTTCTGCGAATACCTGCGCACGATAGTAATAGGCCAGCGCATTTTTGGGGGCAAGTTCCACCGCTTTGTCGAAATCCTTGAGCGCTTTGACTTGATCGAGTTGTGCCAGGAATACCTCACCGCGATCTAAATAGCGGCCTGCACTTTCAGGATCGATCTCGATCGATCTGTTGTAGTCCTGTAACGCGAGATCGAGTTCTTTCTTCTGAAAGCGTGTATATCCGCGATTGTGAAACGCGTAAGCATTCTTTGCATCCAGCTCTATTGCCGTATCGAAATCCCGAATTGCCCGGTCGAAGTCATTTTTCGCCGAATAGGCTCGCCCGCGATCAACGTACGCGGCTGACTTTTTAACGGCCAGAGATATGGCAACGGTGAAGTCCTTTAGAGCAAGTTCGTACTGCTGCTTCTCGAGATATGCCTCGCCTCGATTCGTGTATCCGTCCACATCCGTCGGTTTGAGCGAAATGTACTTCGTAAGATCGCTAATTGCCAGATCAAACTCTTTCGAATCAAACCGCAACATTCCGCGGTTAAAATAATGGTCGCCGTCCTTCGGCGCCAGACTAATTGCCTGCTCGTAATCCTTTAACGCTTGTTTCAAATCACCTATCTTCCTATATGAATTGGCACGGTTTCCAAACGCATCTGCGTCCTTTGGAGAGATCTCAATAGCTTTGGTGTAGTCGGCTATCGCCGCGACGAAATCGCCCGACTCGTGACTAGCGTATCCTCGATTGATCAGGACATCCGAATCAGATGGATGGAAGTATAGTGCCCTATTGTAGTAATCTATCTGACACTTAAGATCCTCTTTCTTGCATGCTTCGGCCTTCGCAAAAAGGGCATTGCAAAGACTTTCTCGAATTGCCGCGATCAGTGCATCCGTCGCTCCCGCGTCTCTTAGGTCTCTCTCAATGGCTGCATCGATCTCGAACCCAACTCCTTTTTCCTCTATCTGTTTTTTCAATATAAGGTTTGTTGTCGGGAGGCCTGCCTTTCTCGCGACCAACGCCGCTTTCATCTCGTCAAGAGTCAAAGGTTGGGCCTGAGGACTCTGTCCAAAGATAAAGGTACAAAGGAGAAACGCAATTAATGCGAGGGAATGGCAAATTGACCGGATCATAAATACTCCTGCTGAAACATCTGCACCCAAATAATACCACCAACAAGAACGCTGGCGCACAGAACACGCCTTCGGGTTCTCTGATATTATTCAATTTAATGTCAACGAATACGGATATTTAGCGGATTTTTGCCCCGGGTGGCAAAGATATCGAGGAATCTATCTCTTGACAAGGCGTTGCATATATGCGATAGTATTGCAATGTTGCGTGCGATTCCCATGCATTCGTTTCGGTCTCTTTCGCGAGGGATCGTGGGTGATCGGAGTTTGCTCAAATGTTGGAGCGTTCCACTTGGTGTCTATGACCAAAGACCAAATGGAACGATTTTTTGCTGTAAGTCTCTGATAATAGGATATTTGACCCGTTCCACTTTGTTTAGAAACAGGGCCTTAGGTGGAACGATCGGCCTGTCTCACTTAAGGGTAAAGAGTAAAACACCATGTGGGACAGTTTTTGGCTATAAATGGTTGAATAAAGGACACTTAACCTGTCCTGATTTGTTTAAAATCAGGGGTGTAAGTGAGGCAAACGTCTCGTCGTGTCAGTCGGCCGAAGCGGTAAGCATTAGGTCGCTTGCTGATTCTAGTAGGCCAGATCGACCTCGTAGAGTTACTATTGAGTTTTTGATCATGTCAACAAATTCAACCGAATCCAAGGTTTCGGCAAATACCTATCCGTTTATTGCGTTACTCTGGGCTCAAGTCTTTTTCGGCTCGTTGCCGGTCATCGCTAAAGTTGTGCTCGC
>JANLTF010000329.1:0-2346 GCA_031362825.1 Acidobacteriota bacterium
TAGAATCGGGCGGCGTTTGATAGCTGATCGAGGCGTACGAGACCGGAATGTTTTTGACGGCCGCGAATTGCAGGAACGACGAGTTAAATGGCAAGACGGTTTCGCCTTTGGTACTCGTGCCTTCGGGAAAGACGATCACGCCTTCGCCGTCGTCGAGGCGTTTGATGATCTCTTCGCCGGCACGCGGAATGTCGCGACGGTTCTTTCGGTCGATAAAAACGGTGCCCATATCACGAATGATCCGTCCCGCGACGGGCCAGCCGTTGACCTCGCTCTTCGCGACAAAGACGCCCTTAGCGGCGACACGCAAGACCGACATGTCGGCGATACCGAGATGGTTGCAAACGAGAAAAAATGGTGGTTTCGGCGGCGTCCCGACAATCTCTAGACGCATTCGCGAGATCTTTGCAAAGCTTAGCGTCCACCAATAAAAGATCGACTGACGCCAGTGGATCTTGTTTGGAACAAAGAAATGTGTGATGAACCAAATGCAATAAAGCCCGAGCGTCGAGATTGTGAACAGAAGGGTTTTTATCGACGCTCGAATGATCTGCATACGTTACGGTTTGGCCTCGGTCTTTTTGAAATTGTACCGAAGCAAAACGCGCATTGGCAAAGTCTCCTTGTTACGTTCCGCCGGACGCCAGTTCATCGCTCGCACCGCCTTTTCGACAGATTCGTCCAGCCCGTAACCGGCCCAACGGACGATCTCGGTTCTCATGATAGCTCCGGCGGCGTCGAGATCGACCAAGATCTCGACCGTCGCGGTAACGTTATAAAGATAGGCGGTCGTCGTATAATCGGGCTTGATACGCCGATAAGGAATCGGGGCGACAAAGCCTTTCGCGTCGGGCGTTCCGGGAGTTGGCGGCTCTGCGATATTGGTCGGGCGAGGTTCGACGATCTCGCGTTTTCGAGCATCTTTTATCGTTGTTTGGAGATCACGGGCGATAGCGGGAGTTACAGAAAGCAGCTTGGAATCTGCCTCAGCCTGCGAGCGTTCCTCGGCATTTCGGATCGTCCAATAGACAAGCCGTCCCGTGCGGGAACTTACCACGTAAATGGCTGCGAATGATTCGTAATACTCAGGCCGCTCAAACGACGTTCGCCGTTGGTTTCCGGTCTTGACGAGGAGCAGGAAATCGCAGCCAATTGCCGAACCGACGATCTTAGACTCGTCGGATGTCATATTGTACGGCTCGATATGTTTCGTAGCGTTATACGCCGCCTCGACGAGCGATCGGTCGAGTACGTCAAGATGCTCGGCAAGGTCCTCGGAGAGCTTCGGGACGAAACCGGAAATCGCTACGGCGTCAGGTGATACGACCCCGACTGTCTGAGCGTCTATTGAAACGGCGAGAGTAAACAGGAACAGAGCGATATGCAGACAGAATTTTCCATTCTTCCTTTCGCGTTTTACCTTGATATTTGAAAACTCAGTTTTTGTGATAGAGCTGGCCGATCTCATTTTTTAGTTCGGACGGAAAACAAATGCGGTGGAGGGAATAACCTTCCTGCAAACCGCGAACGGCGGCACTTACCTCCGATATTTCTCGGATCGACGGCTTCGCAAAGCCATGTTCGACGTAGATCAGGTCTTTCGCGTCAGATTTATTCTTGGTATAGAAATAGTGATCCGAGTTTCCGGCTTCGTCCTCGATGACATAATATTCAGGATCGTAGCCATGATCTTTGACAACACGGCGAACACCTTCGACAAACGCCGGACGTTCGTCAGGCGGCATATCGAGGTCAAACGCCTTAAACAAACGCCGGTCGAGAAACCGCGACGAAAGGTCGGAGAGTATCTTGTCGGACGACGATCGCCACTGTTTGATATAAAACAGCACATCCGCATCGTCGAGAGCGAGGTGTTCGGTCAAGGTAAGTTTCTGCCCGCGGAGCACACTTTCAAAGGGCGTATCGGGCCTATACCAAATATCGCCGCCGTCACGGAATAACTGCAATGCACGACGAAGCAGCACTTTCAAAACAGCCTCTGCCGAACGCAGCGTCCGGTGAAAATATACCTGCCGGAACATGTAATACCGGGCTTGCAGGTAGTCTTCGACAGCATAAATGCCGGGAGCAGAAATGTATAGATGATCGTCCGCCTCGTTGATCTCGATCGATTTGATTATCCATTCGAGATCATAAATGCCGTACTTGGCTCCCGTCATCAGGCTGTCGCGAAGCAGATAGTCCATCCGGTCAACATCCAGTTGCGAAGATACAAGCTGGGCCAACGCCCGCCGCCGAAAATCGCCGCGGACGATCGAAGCCACGTCTTCGGCAAGCTGCGGAGAATATTTATTCAAGATCCGGCCGATTGCCGTTTCACCACTC
>JANLTF010000380.1:0-1756 GCA_031362825.1 Acidobacteriota bacterium
CGTCGCGACCGAGAGCCCGCGTGGACAGGGCTCGATCTCGATGCTCGAACATCTTCTCTCCCGCTGGAAGGCAAAACTCTTCGTCCTTGCCCTTCTCGGTTTCGTCGCGACCGATTTCGTGATCACGATCACTCTATCTGCCGCAGATGCCTCAGAACACATCATCCACAATCCATTTGTCGAAGCAAACTTGGCCGGCCTCGATCATCCTATCCTTGTCACTTTGCTGATGATCGGCGTTCTCGCTGCCGTCTTTCTCAAGGGATTCAAAGAGGCGATCGGTATTGCCGTAGTTCTGGTCATTGCCTATCTCGCTCTGAATCTGGTGGTGATAGCCTCGGGAATGTACCACATCTACATTGATCCTTCGACGCTCGAAAACTGGAAAAACGCCCTTTTTACCACGAGGACAGGCTCGTCGCAAAGCCTCTTGATGATCATCGGAATGTCTTTGCTCGTGTTTCCAAAACTGGCACTCGGCCTCTCCGGCTTCGAGACCGGCGTCGCCGTCATGCCGCTAATTGAGAATCCGCACCGGATCGAAAAGACGAAAAAACTGCTCCGCACGGCGGCATTGATAATGAGCTTTTTCCTGATCTGTAGCAGTTTTATCACGAGCGTGTTGATTCCACCGGCCGAATTCGAGCACGGCGGAAAAGCTTCGGGCCGTGCACTTGCGTTTCTCGCTCACGAATATCTCGGTGAGATCTTCGGAACAGCTTATGACATCAGCACGATCTTGATCCTGTGGTTTGCCGGTGCCTCGGCGATGGCCGGTCTGCTCAATATTGTTCCTAGATATCTGCCGCGATACGGCATGGCTCCAAACTGGGCCCGAGCCTCGCGGCCTCTCGTGATCATATTTGCCGTGATCTGCTTTACGATCACGATCATATTCGAAGCAAATGTCGAAGCTCAAGGCGGTGCGTATGCGACCGGCGTCTTGGTTCTTATGACATCGGCCGCGATCGCCGTCACGATCTCTGCGTGGCTAAAGAAACAGGGCATAAAATGGGCCTACGCTCTCATCGCATTGGTATTCACATACACGACCATAACAAACATCATCGAGCGTCCCGACGGGATCAAGATCGCTTCGCTGTTCATCCTGGCGATCGTAGTAGCGTCATTCGTTTCGCGTGCGATGCGAACCACCGAACTGCGGATCCAAAAGATCGAGTTTGACGCCACTGCGCTCGAATTTATCAAAGATCTCGAGGGCGAAGAGATCCGCATCGTCACCAACCGCCGCGAGACCGGCGACGTGACCGAATACCGTTTCAAAGAACACGAAAAGCGCGTCGACAACCACATTCCGGCCAGCGACCCGATACTTTTCTATGAGATCGAGATCGGTGACGCATCTGAGTTTGCCGGTAAAATTGAGGTTTGCGGCGTCGATATCGCCGGCTATCGGATACTGCGGACCAAGGCCCCAGCCGTCCCGAATGCGATCGCCGCATTGCTTCTAAAATTGAGAGATAAGACAGGCAAAACGCCGCACGTCTATTTCGGCTGGAGCGAGGGCAATCCGATCAAATACCTCATCCGCTACATTCTCTTCGGCGAAGGCGACACCGCCCCCGTAACCCGCGAGATCCTCCGCCAAGCCGAGCCCGACCCAGAACTAAGGCCAAGCGTCCACGTCGGCGGCTAACCAAACGGATCAAATCTCGCTCTTCATCGTGTCCGTAGCCCTCTCGTCAGAACCACCTGCGATAGCGGGTGGTTTAACATACAAAAGAAATCAGCCCCA
>JANLTF010000391.1:0-8106 GCA_031362825.1 Acidobacteriota bacterium
GGCTATCGCCGCGTTCGGATTTTCGCTCAACCAGATGACGATGCTCGCGCTCACACTGATGGTGGGTGTGGTGATCGACGACGCGATCGTCGTACTTGAGAACATATATCGCTTCGTCGAAGAGAAGGGTATGGACCCGTTTCAGGCGGCGATCGAAGGAACGCGTGAGATCGGACTGGCTGTGTTGGCGACCACGTTGTCGCTGCTTGCTGTGTTTATTCCGGTCGGCTTTATGACCGGCATCGTCGGTCGCTTTATGTCGTCGTTTGGTTTGACGGCGGCGGCGGCGATCGCGGTTTCGCTGATCGTTTCGTTCACGCTCACGCCGATGCTCGCGGCGAGGTGGATCAAGAGGAAAGAAGGGGAGAAGGGGAGAAGGGGAGAAGGGGAGACCTTCGAGCCTACCGAAGTGGTTGAAGGCGACAATATCCGTAATTCGCAATCCGAAAGCCACAATGACTCGAAGAGCGGTTGGTTTTATAGCAAGGTTGACGGGGCGTACACGTGGATGCTGCGTCTGGCGATGAGGTTTCGCTGGGCAGTCGTGCTGATCTGCGTGGTTACGGTTGCGTCGATCGTGCCGCTCTATAATTTTGTCGGTATGGCGTTCTTGCCGGACGAGGACGAATCGCTCTTTCAGGTTAATCTTAAAGGGCCGCAAGGAACTTCGCTGTCGGCGACCCAGTCGATGCTCGACCGAATTGCCCGTGATATTCGTGCCGAGATCCCGGGCGTTAAGAACACACTGATCCTCGCCGGATTTGGCCGCGGATCGGGCCCGAACAACGGGTTTATCAACGTCGCCCTGCAGTCGCTTAGCGAACGCAAACAGTCGCAGGCCAAACTTATTAACCGGACGCGTGCAATCGCAAAAAAATACTCGTCCAAGGATTATCAGGTTACGGTCTCGGCGTCGTCATCGATCGCGGGCAGCATCGGCCTCGGCCGTGGCGGTTCGTCGGTCGGAATGTATATCGCCGGGCCGGACATGGTGAAACTCACCGAATACGCCAACGCGATGGTCGAAAAGATGAAGCAGGATAATGCGGAGGCTGAAAAGTCGGGTCGGATGCCGATATATCGCGATCCAGATACGTCGATCGAGGTTGGAAACCCGGAGGTTCGCGTGACCATCGACCGGACGAAAGCGGCCGATCTTGGTGTTCGGGCCGGAGATGTCGCACAGGCGTTGAACATACTCTCGGCCGGGCAGATCACGTCAACATTTAGTGAAAATTCGAAGCAATACGACGTTATCGTCCGCGCCGAAGAAGCGTATCGTCGCGACCGCAGCAATTTCAAATATTTTACGGTCGGCTCGTCAAACGGCGGGACGGTCGATCTCGAACGCGTGATCAAGATCAACGAAGGCCTCTCTCCATCGTCGATCAATCGTTTGAACCGACAGCGGCAAGTAACCGTTTCGGCCGGTTTGCCTCCGAACGCTGCCGAGTCGGACGCCGTCGCAAAAATGGAGAAGATAGCGGCAGATCTGAAAATGCCGGCCGAATATGTCGTCGGCGTAACGGGACAGTCGAAAGAGCTGCAAAAGGCTTACGAGGCTTTCTTGTACGCGTTTCTGTTGTCGTTCGTTTTCATGTATCTGATCCTTGCGGCTCAGTTCGAATCGTTTATTCATCCCATCACGATCCTGATCACGCTGCCGCTTTCGGTGCCGTTTGCGCTGCTCTCGACGGCGATCGCGGGACAGACGCTCAACATATTTTCGGCCCTCGGCATCCTGCTGCTATTTGGAATCGTGAAGAAAAATGCGATCTTGCAGATCGATCACACAAACACTTTGCGTGCAAAAGGCATGAACCGTTACGACGCGATAATTCAGGCAAACCGCGACCGCCTGCGTCCGATCCTGATGACGACGCTTGCTCTCGTTGCCGGAATGATCCCGTTGACGCTCGGCAGCGGTGCCGGAGCGGCGACGAATCGTTCGATCGGAATTCTGGTCGTCGGGGGACAGTCGATGTGTTTGCTGCTGACGCTGCTTGCGGTGCCGGTTTTTTATTCCCTTTTTGACGATGCACAAGAGTCTAACGTTTGGCAGTCAACGACCGGCGGCGTCCGAAATCTATTTGGCAAGCTGCGGAAAAGACGCGAACCGGAAGTGCCCTCCGACGGAGAAGAAGCCGTCTGATCTCTGATGTTTCTTTTCAACAAAAATACTAAAGCGGTTATTCCTGCTCGCCTATTTGTCGGCGTCACGATGCTGCTTGCATTCGGCATGATTGGCACCTCGCAGACGACTCCATCAATGCAACCGGACGAAGCGCCGCCGGTCGTTCCTGAGATAAACACTGTGACACGCCCGATGCCCGATCAGTCGCGAATCGGTGTTCAGACCGGCGATCAGCTTTCGCTCACGCTCGAACAAGCGATCGAATTGGCCCTAAGAAATAACAACGACATCGATATTTCGCGTAACGACGTCAAGATCTCTGAGTTCGGTGTGATGGGCGCGAAGGGCGTTTACGATCCGCTTATCAATTCCGAATCTTATTACGAGAGCCGCACGACGCCTACCGCTTCGACCATCGGCGGAGCGGTGGGCGGGTCCGTGACGCAGCGGCAGTTTTTGTCGAATATCGGCTTGTCCGGATTTTCGCCGAAATTCGGTGGTTCGTACGATGTGATCTTCAATAATTCGCGTACCGACACCACCAACCGAAATGCCACGCTCAATCCGCAGTATCCGACATCGCTCGTGGCGACATATATCCAGCCGCTGTGGCGAAACCGTTCGATCGACAACAACCGAAGGCAGATCGCGATCGCGAAAAAGAACCAGACGTTGTCGGACTCTTCGCTGAAGCTAAAGGCGATCGATGTCGTTTCGGGTGTCGAACAGGCGTATTGGAACCTCGCGTTCGCCCTCCGCAACCTTCAGGTGCAGACCGACACGCTCAAACAGGCGCGTGAGCAGATGGAGAGCAACAAACGCCTGGTCGATAAAGGCGTGCTCGCACCGATCGAGATCGTCGCGGCGGACGCGCAGATCGCGAACTTCGAGCAATCCGTTTATCTTGCCCAAGAGACCGTCACGCGAGCCGAAAATACGCTAAAAACGCTGCTATTGCCCGATCGAGCGGCGGCGGAATGGTCGCGTTCGCTGACGCCCGTCTCGCCCGTTTCGCTCGTCATCCCGAAGATCGGCCTTGAGATCGCCGTGACCCAAGCGTTGGCAAATCGCCCGGAGATCGATCAATTACAGATAAACGAAGACATCAACAAGATAGATCAGGGATTTTACAAGAACCAGACAAAACCGCAGATCGACCTCGTCGGGACATACACGTCTGCAGGCCTCGCGGGAACGCCAAATCCGCTTTCGGCCGGTGCCGCGTCCGTGCCGCCCAATCTCGTCGGCGGCTATGTCGGCTCGCTTACCAATCTCCTCCAACAGGATTTTCCGACCTATCGCTTTGGCGTGCAGATCTCGCTGCCGTGGGGAAACCGCGTCGCAAAGGCAAACGTTGGCCGATCTCTGGTCGAGGCCGACCGGCTTGCAAATAACCGTGCACAAACTGAACAGTTGATCGAGGCCGAAGTGAGAAACGCGTTGCAAGGATTGCGCTCTGCCGAATCGCGATTGACATCGGCAACCGCCGCCCGAACCGCCGCCGAAGAGTTATTCGAGAGCGAACAGCGTCAATTCCGTGCCGGAACTACCACATTCTACCTCGTAGCCCAACGCCAGACCGAACTCCTCGCGGCAAGAGGACGCGAACTTCAGGCGCAGACGAACCTCAACGTCGCGATCTCCACATTTCATCGCTCCGTCGGGTCTACTCTGACCGTAAATAATGTAACAGTTGCTAAATAGCTACTTCCCGCAGCGGGTGCTCACGAATTCGGGGTATTTGTCGAAGCGTTGTTCGTATTCTTTGGCATACTCGCGCACGTTGCGTTTTATCTTGTCGAAAACGCGGCAGTAGGCTTCGTCTTTGCTGAGGCGGTCATGGAGGAATCGCATGGCGGCGACCTCGCTCCAGTATTCGCGGCTTTCCCAGATCTCGGTTGGCGTGCCGCCCATTTGATCAGCGAGCTCGACGAGCTTTTGGTCGCGGGTATTCAGGCCGTTTTTGAGGAAGATCGAGATGTAGGCAGGCACGAGTTTATCCTGTAGTTGCAGGAATTTGAGGTTGGCGACGGCAGTTTGATTAACGTGGCCGAGTTCGTGCGAGATCTTGGTGGCGGCGAGGATGTTGCCATTGATCGGATATGTCGCAGGGTCCGACGAGAGCGAATTGAGCACCGGATAATAGATCGGCGGTGGATACCCGTTGTCGATCTGCGAGCCGATCGTGATGGTCGCACCGACAAAATTGCCGTCCTTGTCCCATTCGAATTTATCCGTTCCGGCTCCGTTCTCACGGCTTCCGGAGACCTTTATGGTCAAAATAAAACTCTTATTGTTGGCGTAATTATCCCACTGTTGGCGGCCAAATTCGGTCGAGAGCAGTTCAATTTTCCACTTATCAAATCGGGCGCGGTATTTCTGGGGAACCTCCTCGCGAATACCGCCGTCGGTCGGGGTCTTGTCGATAATGATCGGTGTCATGAAGTGACCGTGGCTGTCGTACACAGAGGTGTTCCAGCCAAAACTGTAACCCGCCGACCCGAAACAGGTCAGTAAAACAAACAGCAAAGTAGCCGAGAGACGCCGTGAAACCATTGAATAGCCCTCACTTGTTGATTTTTATCGTATCGCGAGTATTAAACTCCGATACTGCGTCTATGTCAAGATTATTTCGTGTCGGCGTAATACGGGATCAATGTGTCTCGACGAGTTTCTTCGGGGCGACGTTTCGCCAGGCCGCTGCGAGGGCACTGCGAACATCCGTCCCGTCGGCGGTCGCAAGCGCGATCATCGTCGCTCCGCCCGTCCCCCAGGCGCCGCTTGCCGGTTTGAACGACGCGGGGTCAATACGCAAAAATTCCTGCTGATCCGCCGGCGTCAGCTTCGCCATCCCATGCGTCAGATCGGGACTAAGCGTTGCAAATATCTTGCCCCCAACGCGAAAATCCGGATGGTTCATATGCGAACGCTCTTCAACCTCAGGAAAACCAAGAGCGATCTCGCGAAATTCGTCACAGGTCATATAGTCTCGATTTTTCGGTTCTTACTTCAAGTTCTTGATGGTTGAGTTATTCATCAAAGAATAGCGGTCGCGTCAGTTGTATTGATCTGAACGCAAGTCGCCCACTCGGACCCCGAGCCGCCTAAAGGCGGGACTCCTAGCCCGGGTTCCGCCGGTGCTGGGTAGGCGGCATTATCGGTCGCTCCAGTACCGGATGTAATCCACCTCCAGCCGGAACGCCCCATCCTGACCGTCCGCCATATAAAGCGCGACGCTCTGGATGCCCGCCAGGTCGATGGGCGGCGCATTTACCGCCTGCCCGAAGATCGTGCTACGCAGCGCGGTAAACGGCACGCGCACCAGCGTCCATTCCGCTGACGCCGCGAAGGCGGCCCGGCGCGACACGCTGCGCCCATTCCTTCGAGACCCGTCGTCCAGCTCCACCTCGAAACGCCGCCCGCTGCCACGGACCCGAAGCTCCACACCAGCATAGCCCGTCAGGTCCACCTGACGTCGCGCACGCACCAGGGTGAATCCGCCTCCGCTCGTCACGAGCGTGCCGGTGAAGAGCAGGGCGCCGTTCTCCACCGTCACGAACCCCGCCGACCGTCCGCCCATCACGCCATCGTTGGTCACCGTCCATTCCGCTTCGTCGGCACGGTCGAACGAGAACAGCGTGGTCGTAGGGTTCGAGATATCCATTTTTTTCTGTGCGCTACACTTGGGGACAATCATAACGAAGCAAGTTAGTAGGATGCAGATAAGAATACATATCTTCAGTTTGCTAAAACTCATAGTGACTCCTGTGACTAACCGTAACAATTTATCCTTCACGCTCTTGTCTTCTACAGCATTACGAGTGCATTGGCGTCTAGCGACAAGTTAACCGTGCCGCGTAGTCGGCGGATGGCGATCTTCGAGCGGACGAGCAGGACCGCATCTTTATTCCACTATTTTCAGCGTCGGCTTTTTCCTTTTGATATCGCGATATTTTTGGTGGCTTTATCAAAATCACTTTCGATCTCGTTGTTTCTGAGATTATTGTACTTTTCGTACTCGAATTCTGCTTTCTCTACGGCTAATTGATGCGAGATCTTTCCAGCATGATCCAGAATATTTCGGTCGTTTAGCTGTAGGAACCCGTGCAGCTTTTCGATCCAGTCTTTCATGTACATCGGGATTCGACGCATCGCCTGGCCTTCGGCAAAGACTAGATATTGCTCGGTCAGGTTGTTGAGTGCGGCTAATTCATCCTCGTTCAGATAATTTTTGGCGATGATTACGTCCTGTTTTCGAGGCTTAGCTCCTCGCCAATTGGTCAGGCCCATGTTTACTTTGCTGCTGTCGGCACGCGTCGCAATTATCTCAGCCGCCGTCTTTCCAGTGATCGCCCAATGCATTTTGTTCTGGACGGTTTGAAAGAACAAAATGCTGCGTTCGTCGGTCGGGTCGTAATCGGTGCTGGTTGCGTAAATGTCGGTTATCTTCTGATAAAAACGGCGTTCGGACGTGCGGATGTCCTGAATGCGTTTTAGTAATTCGTCAAAGTAATCAAACGGAGCATCGGGATTCTTCAAACGCTCATCATCGAGCAGAAAACCTTTAACGATATATTCTCTGATATGCCGTGTCGCCCACTGACGAAAACGCGTGGCGACGGCAGATTTTATGCGATAGCCCACAGAAATAATTGCATCGAGATTGTAATACTCAATACTTCGGCTGACCTCTCGATTGCCTTCCATTCGAACTACTAAGAAATCCTTAATAGTTGCCGATGCGTCTAATTCTCCTTCCTCAAAAATATTCTTGAGGTGCATATTGATATTCGGCACGGTGGTTTGAAACAGCTCCGCCATCAGCTTTTGCGTCAGCCAGACCGTTTCGTTCTCAAGACGCACCTCTAGCTTCGTCTCGCCTTTTTCGGTCTGATAAATAATAAGCTGCGAACTACTTTCCATCGTTCCTATTCCGGGATCCCGACTCGTTTGACCAATTCCTTAAATCGCGGGTCGTCTCGCACGAAGTCCCAAACAAAATCTGCGTTGAGGTAAGTCACAAAAAAAGAACGCTCCTCAAAGGCTTTGTTCAAATACTCAATGGTTTTATCCTTGTCTTTGATGCTCGCATATAGATTGGCATAAATGATTGCGGGAACGTATCCATTCTTGTTCTTGGACTGTTTTTCATTCACGAATTTTATTCTGTCTGCGAAATCCCGTTTGACGAAACCATCCCATCCGCCTTTTTTGTAAGCATCCATTGCTTGCTGAAGTATTTCGGGCGTGACCTCTTTGATGGTCAGCGTGTATTCTTCAAAAGCCTCGTCAAATTTGCCTTGAGCCGCATAAATATCACCGTTCCCACTATGAAAAGCTGCTTCATTGGGAAACAGCTCATTGATCTTCTTATTTTGCAAGAGTGCTTCGTCAAAGCGTTTAGCCATGAACAAATACTTCCAAATTTCCCGATTGATGATCATCGAAAACGGATCAAGCTCAAGGGCTTTTGACAGTTCCTTGAACGCTTCGTCCTGCCTGCTGCTGAGAAATAGTAACTCGCCATACCACAGGCGAGCCGTGGCGTAGTTCGGATTAAGTTCAATCGCCCGTTTATATGCTCGTTCTGCTCCGGCAAAATCGTAATCGCCATAAAGCAGAATTTGACCGAGTGAAGCGTGGGCTTCCGCCAGATTCGGGTCAAGTTCGAGAGCTTTTTGTGCGGCTTGTTTAGCCTGCGGCATATAATCTTTTGGTCTGAAATCACCGTAAGCGGGAATCAAAGCATAAGTATCTGCTAATCCGGTGTAGGCGAGAGCATAGTTCGGGTCTTTTTCGATGGCTTGCTTGAAAAACTCGACTGCTTTCTCAAATTCCTTCGTCTCCCGTTTGTTCCAATGGTAACGACCTTGCAGATAAAGCTGATAGGCTTCGTTGTTGTCGGTGTATTTCTTCGCCAGCTTTTGCTCGCTTTCGCCAGACAGTTTTAGTTGCAGTTTGCCCACGATCTC
>JANLTF010000491.1:0-2250 GCA_031362825.1 Acidobacteriota bacterium
GAAAGTTGCCGGATTGCTCGTTAAATCCGTATTTGTAAAGCTCGTCGTGCCAGCGGTTGATCGCATAGAATCCCTGTGTGATCACGCCGTTTCGGTAAGCCGCACCGGACGGCGGATCGCCCGGCGGCGGATCGCCGGGAGCAGGATTATAGACATAGCTGAACACGCGAAACGGATCGCCGACGGCGTGGCCGTTCTGGTCGACGCCTTGTGTGCCGTCGCGGTCAAGGCCGGCCTCGACATTGTTGCCGTCGGTGATATTCGGGTTTGGCGGCATGCGGACCGGAAGGCCTGCGTCCGGGATCCAACCGATATCGTTGAAAATATTCGGAGGCTCGTTGCCGATCAGCGTGAAATTTGTGCGGGCGATCGCGGGCGGCTGGGCACAATTGTTTGGATCGAGACAGCCTGGCGAGAACGGCGCGGAACTATCGGCGGTCTGCATCGGGCTTGTTGTGTTGCCGTAGATGTTGTAGGTCGCGGGTGTGGCTTGCTCTTGGGTCAGACCCTTTCTCCAAAGCATCGTGCTCGACGCGGCATCGACGACCACGTAATAGGCATTTTCCGGCAGCCAGATCAAAACACGCCACGAAGGCACGGCCACGCCCGGTTCTGTCGGGAAGTACATCTTTTCCGCAGTTGTCGCCCAGTCGCCGGTGCCGAAAACGGCTTTGTTGGCGGTTGAATGTTTTGCGTTTCTGACCGGATATTGGGATGTTTTGTCTTGTCCGATGTACCGCCAAGCCGCTTTCACTGCATCGAGCGGATCATGGAAATCGGTTGAGATCGAATCGTACTCGAGGCCCGGAGCGAGGTTGTTGATGACGCGGACGATCCGTCCATCGGGCGTTAATGCCGCCTTGATCTCGCCGCGAAAGACGGGAATACTGTTGATACGCTGTTCGAGATGCACAAACGACAAGCCACCGTCTGGATTGGTATATTCGGTCGTTTTTACCAATTGAGAGGCCTGCGACTGATCGATGCCGACTAGGCCATTGTTTTCGTTGATAAATTTGCTCAAGATATCACGCCGCGAGCTGGAGGAACGAGGCGTCAGAAATTCCATCGATTTATTCCACACCGAAGTACCGATCACCTCGGCAACGCCGAGATCGTCATTATATTCGACCGTTAGCTGCGGTACCGTCGCCCGCAATTTTGCTTCGCCGAGGGCCATTCTATCGCGAACATTCGTGACTTCAACTGGTGTTTGGTGGGTCTGGCGCCGACCGGTTTCAAGGAAATCAAACGCGTTGATCGAATCGTCGAGGCGAATATCGTAATTTTGAAGGCCCTGGTCTGGATCTGTGACACTTGGTTGTCCGGTGGCGTGGCTAGCCGCAGATCGCTTTTCGCCAACCAGCACGGCTAGAATCACCAGCACAGAAATGGACACGATCAGCGTTCCGTAGAGACCTCGCTTTGGCGTTAAAATGAACATTTAGTTCCCTCAGATTGCAGCAATGTCGGTAAAGATAATAGGTTTTTCTGCCCATAATAATATACGAAGTTGTTTGTTTATGGCAATGAAATTCCGATCTTGGTGAAATTGGTACTTTTTGAGGTTCCTGGCGAACAACTCAGAAAAAAAATCCTGCAAGAACGTGCAACTCGGTTCGTTCCCTTGAGTGTCAAACAAGCGTAAAGGAAAAGCGCTTTTTCCGAGTTCTGGAGATAAATTATGAGGTTTAGATCGTTTGCGGCTGTTGTTGGCGTTGCTTTTGCAGGGCTTTTTTCTGCGCTCAGTGTGTCGGGGCAGGGTGTGATCGTGCCGATCGTTTGTGATTTTCGGCCTTGTCGGCCGCGGCCGATGCCGCAGCCTTTGCCGAACGCTTTGCCGGTGAAATCGATACAGCTTGATACAAAGATCAACGGCCAGGTGGCGACGACGCATGTTGAGCAGATCTTTCGCAACGATACGCAGTTTACGCTTGAGGGAACTTACTTTTTTCCGATCCCTGAGACTGCTTCGATAGTGGAGTTTTCGATCTGGGAGAACGGCAAAAGGCTAGTCGGTGAGGTGCGTTCGAAGGAAGAGGCGAGGCGTATTTACGACGAGATCGTTCGTCGGCAGAAGGATCCGGGCCTGCTCGAATATGCGGGCAAAGACCTGTTTCAGGCGTCGATATTTCCGATTCCGCCGAATTCTGACAAGAAGCTGGAACTGACCTATACAGAGATACTAAAGGCCGAATCGGGAACGGTCGCGTATCGATATCCGCTCGGGACCGGGCGAAATGTGTGGGC
>JANLTF010000494.1:0-7775 GCA_031362825.1 Acidobacteriota bacterium
TGAACAGCCCCGCACTCGATAGAGGAGTGAGCGTCAGACGCGACGGATTAGAGATATTTCTAGCATCGGATCGCGACGGCGGCTTAGGCGGAATAGATATTTGGGTCGCAAGCCGGGCGTCCCTTTCCGCTCCGTGGAGCCCGCCTGTCAACCTCGCCGGTATTAACTCCTCGGTCATTGACCAATCCCCGTCTCTCTCGGCGGACGGCTCGATCCTCTATTTTTCCTCGTCGCGCGACGGCTCGCTGGACATTTACACCGCCACCCGCGTCAGCGTCAATCGAAGTGCTGCCGCCGATTTTGATGGCGACGGACGCACCGACCTCAGCGTATTCCGCCCTTCCGACGGGACCTGGCACGTCCTTCAAACCGGCACAAATACCTATCGCGTCCAGCCATTTGGTTTGAGTACTGACAAGATCGTTCCCGGCGACTATGACGGCGATGGACGCTGTGATTTCGCCGTTTTCCGCCCGTCCGTTGGCGACTGGTATGTTCTAAAAAGCTCAGACGGCCGCGCGTCGAGGTTTAATTGGGGCATCTCAACCGATAAACCTGTTCCGGCTGACTACGATGGCGACGGACGAACGGACATCGCCATCTATCGCAGCGGCAGGTGGTATATCGTCCAAAGCTCAAACGGCAACAAGATCTATCCGCAATTTGGTTTGAGCAGCGACATTCCGGTCGCCGGAGCAAATCAATAGAAAATAGGAGAGCAAGCGTGAACGTTTGCTCTCCTTTAAGTTGAGATCGGAAATCATCCCGCGTCAAAGTCAAGTAAGTAGGAGGTGAAATTATGAAAACCAAAAACAAGGAGAAAAAAATGAAAACGCCGATTAATTGCAATTCTTTGACACGCATTCTGGCAGTTATCGCTCTGATCACTATTTCCGCGGCGATTGTCAATGCCGCCCCGGGTGACCTCGACCCGACATTCGGCAGCGGCGGGATCGTTTACACAACCGGGAACAGTTTGTATTATGCTTCAGCGATGGCGATCCAATCGGACGGCAAGATCGTCGCCGTGGGTGAAGGTGCCACCGGCAATACATGGGACTTCGCCGTGGTCCGTTACAACAAAAGCGGCTCGCTGGACACGTCCTTTGGCGGCACCGGCATCGTTCTCACATCGATCGGCAGCTCTCATGACGGGGCCTTCTCAGTAGCGATCCAGGCAGACGGCAAAATTGTTGCCACCGGTTACAGCTATGGCGGCGGATTTGCGGTCGTCCGTTACAACACAAACGGGTCGCTGGATACCTCGTTTAACGGCACCGGCATAGTCACAACCGCGGCTGGGTCGAACGCCCTTTCGGTAGCGATCCAGACGGACGGTAAGATCGTCGTCGGGGGTTCTAGCGCCCTTGTTCGTTACAGTACGGACGGATCGTTGGATAGTTCATTTGGCAACGGCGGCATAGTCACCACTCCGGTTGGAGCTGCTAATTCAGTGGCGATACAAGTAGACGGCAAAATTGTCGCCGCCGGTCGCAGCTCTAATATCGAGGGCGGCTCCAGCTTTGCTGTTCACCGTTACACCACATTCGGACAATTGGACACTTCATTCAACGGCACCGGTATAGTCACCACCTCGTTCGGCAATGCTTTTGCCAATGCCGCAGATATAGCAATTCAATGGGACGGCAAGATCGTTGCCGCAGGTCAGAGCGACCGTTACCCGGCAGAATCTGACTTTGCGTTTGTTCGTTACAATTCAGACGGCTCGCTTGATCCTGCATTTGGCGGCACGGGCAAAGTGATTATCCCGGTCGGTAATTCCCGTGATTATGCTAATTCAGTGGTGGTACAACCGGATGGAAAGATCGTCGCCGCCGGCAAGAGTTTTATCAATACAGATTATGAGTTCTCTCTGGTTCGTCTCTATTCAAACGGCTCGCTGGATACTACATTTAATGGCACCGGCAAAGTAATTACACCTACTCTTGGCAATAGTGCTTCGTCAGTCGCAATCCAGGCAGACGGCAAAATTGTGGCTGCGGGTGGATACGATGACGACATTGTCGCATTTGAATTGGTTCGATATCAGGGCGGCCCGCCCCGCGTAAACGGAAAAATCGCGTTCACCGGCGACCGCACCGGGAATATGGAAATTTATGTAATGAATAACGACGGCACACAGCAAGTTCGGCTGACGAACAATCCGGCACTCGATTCCCTTCCGGCCTTCTCGCCCGACGGGAGCAAGATCGCCTTCGTCAGCCAGCAAACTGTCGGCTCATTGGCCGGCAATGTCAAGATCATGAATGCCGACGGGACAAATCAAACGGTGCTGACACCAATTACTATAAGCAACTACCCAAACGATTGGGGCGAAATTAGGTCTTTGAGTTGGTCGCCCGACGGCCGCAAGATCGCTTTTGACGATGCCGGCGAGATCTTCACAATCAACCTTGACGGCAGCAATCGAAGAAATCTGACCAACAATCCGGCCAGAGACATTGCGCCTGTGTGGTCACCCGACGGCTCTCGTATCTTGTTCGCTAGTTCCCGTGTTGGCAAATCGACGATGCACACGATGAATGCCGACGGCAGCGATGTGAGAGTGTTGCCAAGTAACGGTTATTTTGATGATGAATCACCGGATTGGTCGCCGACAGCAAATAAAATCGCTTTTGTCGTTCAATCGGAAGAGGTACCACCGATCCTTTACACTGCCAGTCCTGACGGCACCAATCGCCAAATTTTCGACGGCAACGGAGCAGGTAGCAGCGGAGCGAGAAATAAACCGAAGTGGTCGCCGGACGAATCTAAGATCGCCTTTCACAATTTTAACTTCCCCAGCATGGACTGTGAAATATATGTAAAAAATGTGAACGGCGGCGGAGTGACACAAATAACCGACACAACGGGTAATAATTTTCAACCATCGTGGCAGCCGGTTTTGCCAGCCCGGACATTCGCTGACTTTGACGGCGACGGGCGAGCCGACATATCGGTCTTTCGCCCGACAGACAGAGTTTGGTATCTGAATCAATCAACCAACGGATTTTCCGCCACGCAATTCGGGCTTTCAAATGACAAGATCACGCCCGCCGATTACGACGGCGACGGCAAAACCGACATCTCGGTTTATCGTGACGGAACCTGGTATCTGCTTCGTTCAACTGCCGGATTTGGTCAAACTCAATTCGGACAAGCCGGAGATATTCCGCAACCCGCCGATTTTGATGGCGACGGGCGCGCCGAACTTGCCGTTTATCGCAACGGAACTTGGTATAGCTACAATTTGGCTAACAATCAGGTCAACACAATTCAGTTCGGCATTTCAACGGATAAGCCGGTCGTTGCTGATTACGACGGCGACGGAAGAGCCGATCAAGCTGTTTATCGCGGCAACGGCGAATGGCATTTGAACCGTTCGAGTCAGGGCTACACTGTGGTCAATTTTGGACTTGCGACAGACAAACTCGTGCCTGCCGATTACGACGGCGACGGCAAAACCGACCAGGCAGTTTATCGCAACGGTATTTGGTATTTACTGCGAAGCACACAGGGTTTTACAGCTTTCCAGTTCGGGCTCGCGACCGACATTCCTGCACCGGCCGATTACGACGGCGACGGAAAAACTGATGTCGCTGTATATCGAAATGGAGCCTGGTATCTGCTGCAAAGCACGAGTGGAATTACCGTCACTCAATTCGGTCTTGCAAACGACAAGCCTGTTCCTTCAGCCTATGTACCGTAAGAGACAACGTGAAAACTGTGAATAAAATTGACTGAATTCAAGGCATTTTTGCCGCGATTAACAGGTCGATCACTTCGCGTACAGCTCCGCGACCGCCGTCTATTTCAGTTATGAAGTGGGCGGCATTTTTTACGGCGCTATGAGCGTCGTGGACGGAGAAGGCGAAGCCGACTCGTTCAAATACTTGAATATCGGGCGTGTCGTCACCTATGAAGGCGGTTTCCTCGGCGGTCGCACCTGATTCGCTCAGGATCTCGTCGAGGGCTACTGCTTTGTCTTTGCGACCTTGTTTTATGAATTCGATGCCGAGGTGTTTGGCACGCATTTCGACGATCGGCGAATTTCTGCCGGAGATGATACCGGATCGAAATCCGGCCTTGTGCCAATCGACAATTCCCTGCCCGTCCCGTGCGTGAAAGACCTTTAACTCCTCTCCGGTCGAACCAAAATACAGCCGTCCGTCCGTTAGGACACCGTCGCAGTCCATTAAAAGCAGCTTAATTTTTTGTGCCCTTTCATTTATCGACATTGATGCTACCTGACCTCAAACATCTCGACCGCCGCGAATTTCCATGCCGCACCCACACGCACTAAGCGAAACACGGCGGTCCCTGATTCAGGTTCTTTCGTGAGCAGCTTAATGTTTACATTCGCCTCGACCAGTACTGTATTTGCATCGATCCGATCGACGGTGCGAATCTGAGTCTGCCACTGTTCAGTCGAGCCGGAGATGCCGCTCACGAATTTAGTAGCCTCGCCGGGAAGGAACATCGCATCGAGTTCCGCCTTGCGATTTGACGCCGCCGAGCGGTCAAAATCAGTGAAAAATGTCTTAACACCGGCATCCACTGATGGATTCGAACCGATCTTGTTCCGCAGATTCCGGGCGGCGAATGACGCACCAAAATCTGCCTCGCCGATGATCGCCGTCTCGGCAAACTTCAACGCGACGTCATTCTGATTCGACGCCGCTGCAGATTGGGCCAAGCCGACATTTGCCCAACCGATGCTTCTTGCGGTAGGCGATTTTTCTTCCAGCGTCGCCCTGAATTCCCTTTCCGCTTCCGCATTTTTGTTCTGCGCCAGCAATGCACGCCCCAAGAAAATTCGCACTTCGTCAAATCGCGGTAGATCGCGGAGAGCGATTCTAGCCGCCATTTCGGCACCTGCGTAATCTTGTTTGTCGAACGCGCGTTTAACCGTCAAGAGCGGATCGCTGTCGGTCGCTTCGCGAGGCACAATGTCGTCAAAATACTCGATCTGCGGGTACAACTTGTCCGTGTCGATCTCAACACGCGTGATCTTGCCCGTCGTCTTAAAGACGATCTCGCCGAAGCTGAGAGATTTCACTGTCGCCGAGGACTCCATCGGCGGGCCACTCTGCATGGTCGCACGAATGTTGACCGTTGCGTCGATACTTCCGGTGTTTCGCAGTGCAACTTTTGCTTCGCCTCCCGAGACCTGCGGCAGGCCAACCAGTAAATTCATCTCCGTGACCTGGTCAAAAAGGTAATCGATGAGATCTTTGTTTGCGGCAAACGCATTTCGAAGCTCCGGAACCGTCAGGTCGCCGTCCTGAGCGTTGGCTTTTAGAATTCGTGTAAACTCCGACGTTCCGAGACGTTTTGCCAGCAGCCTCCAGGCCATCGCACCTTTGTTCGACACCTCCGGAAAATAGAAATCATCAAGCGGCGATGTCCGGCTCATCGGGGCGTCGCGTTTGGAGATGGCCGCGTACGCCGTTCGCTGACGCAGGCGTTCGACGTCGGCGACATCCTTGCCGAATTTGCTCTCGATAAATTCCGTAGCGATGTAACGAGTCAGCCCTTCCCGAATAATTCCGTAACCGTCGCCCGCAGCGGCAATCGACCCGCCGATCCACGTTCGTATCGCGGACTCGGCAAGGTTCATCGTCGTCAGAGAATCAACCTTTGAACGCCGAAAAACCGACTCGTCGACGAGTATCGTCCCGGCACTCGAAAATCCGGCACCTCGCCGAACCGCAACTATTCGAAGTGGGACGTCAGGGGCGTTCCTTAGATAGGCGGCGGCAAAAGTTCTAGCTTCGTTCACGATCTCGGCCATCTCGGCGGCCCGCTTTTGACCGTCCGCAGGCGTCCCCTTCGGGGCGTAGACCGCGACGCCATTGGAATTCGAGATGTCCCAGTTCCCGGTGGCAAAGAAAGGCTGCGAACCGATCTTTTGATCGAATGCACCGGCCGCTTCGATGCCCGAGGCAACAACAGTATTGCCGTTGTTACTATTTACTTTGATTCGAACCGGAGCAGTATCGGCACCACCGGCAAAAAACCAGCTATTTGGCGTCGGATACCAGAACGAAAGCGGCAAAAAATGCGAACCCATCGGCGACAGGGTGTTAAGGCCCGAATTGTCCTTTAGCGTCATCTTGTAATCAACCGTCGCGGTCATCACACCGCCGGTCGCGACTGGGGAAACCCTCACGGCGACACGCTGAAGACTCGTCGTCGCGTTGATTGCGGACTCGCTCTTTGTAAATTCGACAGCCGATTCGTCGATCTTAATACCTGATACCGCTGCGGCTGTGCTGATCCGCAAAGTAAGCGTTGACGCCGGTTTGCCGGAAACATTTTTGAGCGAGATCACAGCCTTTGCGGTCAGCGACCGGTCTTTTTCACTGGTCGGCAGTGTGGCCTCGATGTCGTAGTTCTGCACCTGCCAAGTCGTCGCCGAGCGTGTCTCGTCCTGGGCAAGGCCCACTATTGCGAAAAGCAAAAGTGCAGCGACACAGGCGATTGAGCGGAATTTATTCATTTTGTTTTTATGCTTTATGAATTTGTGATCTCGTGAATTTGTTTGAGCTTGATCAACAGTTTTTCGAGCCGGGCAAGCGGCAGTTGGTTCGGCCCGTCGCTCGGTGCTTTGGCCGGGTTGTCATGGACCTCCATAAAAACTGCGTCAACGCCGCACGCGACACCCGCACGAGCAAAGTTTTCGATGTATTGCCCCTGCCCGTCCGTTGCCTTGCCAAGTCCGCCCGGCAACTGCAGCGAGTGAGTCACGTCAAAAACCACCGGCACGCCAAACGAACGCATGATCGGAAACGAACGAAGATCGACAACCAGATTATTGTAACCGAAACTCGCCCCGCGTTCGGTGAGCAGGATCTTGTTACACCCAGCTTCGCTCAACTTATCGACAATATTCTTAGCGTCCCACGGAGCCAGAAACTGCCCCTTCTTCACATTAACTGCCTTACCAGTCTTCGCCGCAGCAACAAGCAGATCGGTCTGCCGACACAAAAACGCCGGAATCTGCAGCATACCCGCGACCTCCGCAGCCTTATCACACTGCCACGGTTCGTGAACATCGGTTATCACCGGCACGCCAACCTCTTCTTTGACCTGTGCCAAAACCTCAAGCCCAAACTCCATCCCGCCGCCCCGAAAACTCTCGATCGAACTCCGGTTCGCCTTATCAAAGGATGATTTATAAACAAAATCAACGCCGACATGCGTACAAATATCCTTTATCTCCTGCGCCATAAACAACGCATGCTTCGCCGACTCGACCACGCATGGACCGAGGACAAATGACAGCCGCCCGTCGCCAAATGTTACGTTTCCAACTTCAAATACTTGCATAAAAACCGAACCGCAGATGGACACAGATTAACACAGTTATTTGCTTCATAAAATCTGCGTTCATCCCCGTTTATCTGCGGTTAATTATCTGACACCAAAACTCAACGCACCCCAAAAGCTCTCCCAGTCGGCTTCGCCGCAGTTCCTAACGCATCGCTGCATGACGACGAGGCGGATGAGCCAGACGCCTTTGGTTGTGAGTTTTACCGTAAGTTTGCCGTCTTTGTCAGTTGTGAATTTCTGGGTTGAGTATTTATCGCCGTCACGATTGTCGGCGAAAACGACTGTTTCCGCGAGCGTTGCGCCGGAGAAAAAGACTTGTAGTTTTAGATTATCTCCGACCTTCTTGGAATATGGATTTTCGAGCGGAACGATCTCGATCCTTGAACCAACTCGTGTTTTGGCGGAACCCGTGCGGCTATCGCCGACCTGGACGAGCACTT
>JANLTF010000505.1:0-2610 GCA_031362825.1 Acidobacteriota bacterium
GTTCTGCTTAATAAGTTCGAGTTCCTCGTCGCTCAGGTTCCGGCTGTGATCGCAGAGTGCACGAGCACCTGAGTGCGATGCGATGACCGGTGCTTTTGTGAGTTTCAAAACCTGGATGTTCGACTCTTTCGACGGGTGCGACAGATCGATCATGATGCCCCATTTGTTCAGCTCGGCGACCGCCTGTTTACCGAGATCACTGAGGCCGTTGTGAAGCCAGACCTTGTCGCCTTCGCCCGTGTTCGAATCGGCAAACTGGCTGTGGCCGTTGTGGCTGAGCGACATATAGCGTGCTCCGCGCGCCGCGAAATCCTTGATATTGGCGAGGTCGGTTCCGACGGGATAGGCATTTTCGACGCCGATCATCGCGATCTTTTTGCCGGCTTTGTTGATGCGGCGAACATCCTTTGACGTGAGGGCTAGTTCGATCTGGTTTGGGGCGATCGTTTCGGTCAGGCGATGGATGGCGTCGAATTTGTCGATGGCATTAGCGTACGCGGACTTGTATCCGGCGTCGGTCAGCGGCCCCTGGCCCGTGTAAACGATCAGCCACGAAACGTCGAGCCCGCCGCGCGTCATTTTCGGCAGATTGACCTGATTCGGCAGTTCCTGTGTGTAATTGACCGCGTCGGTGAAGTTGCGCGTGTCGATGTCGTTGTGCGTATCAAGCGTGATCACCTCAGCGTGGATCTTCTTCGCCTTGGCGATCAGCTTGGCTTCGTCATCAGCCGTTTGGGCGTTGATAGAGACCCCGGAAAATGCAGTAATAATTGCGGCCAATACAACGGCGGACAGGAAACGCTTCATAATTTTATTTCTTTTCCATCAACTCCTGATACTCGCCGCTCTCGACCCATTGGAGGATCTCGGAGACTCGCCAGACGGGCAGCGGATGCGTCAGGCCCGCGTTAATTACGTTTGCCCAGAATTTGTCGAGGCCTTTTTCGTCGCAATTCTTTTGAAATTCGCGGCCTTGTTCGAGGAAGAGGTCGTAATCGATCTTCGATGCGAAAGTGCCGCCGGCGAGTTTCATCATGGTGCGGCCGATGGCGTGCGGATCCTGCGTGACAAGCAACGCGGCACGGTCGCACGATAACTCGGCGCGGCGTGCCCATGCGAGCAGGGCGCTGTTGATGCCCATTGAGACAATCAGTTTGAAGATGTCCGAGCCAGGCATTAGCTTCGCTACCGAGGCGTTGGCGAGCAACTCCATCAGGCGGGCGGCCGTTAGATAAAGGACGTGTTCCGAGTGAATATGGCCGACCTCGTGGGCGATGACGGCGAGCGTTTCGTCTTCGCTGAGGCGTTCGAGCAGGGCCGAGTGGAGCACGATGTACGGTTTTTCGACCCCATACGTGAAGGCGTTGACGACCGGATTTTGCTGTATAAACAAGTCCGGCATATCGACGCCGAGCGTCGTGCAGGCGATCTGTAATTTGGCATGGATGTCAGGACATTGCTTCGCGGTGACCTTGACCGAGCCTGCCATCAGAGCGACGTGGATCGCCGATTCGAACGTCACCGCGATCAGCTTTCTGAGGACCGAATCAATGCCGGGAATCGCGCGAAGTGCAGCGAGGGCTTTGCTGTCGGCGGGATGGATGTAATCGTGTTTCGAGAGATCCGCAAACTTTTTATGCGGCTCGTTCGAGAGCGGCAGTTTACATTTTCCGCAGTTTGCCGAACTGTTCTTGTATCCGTCCTTGACCGCATTCTTCTGCCCGCAATAGCGGCAGCGGACGGACAGAGTCTTGGTAATTGCTGCGGATGGTTCTTCGCCTGATGGTGTCTTTTTTGGCATATAAGGATTTTATGAATTGCCACTGGCTTTAGCTAGTGGAACGGGCAATTTTTTGTATTGGGCTATTAGCCTAAATATTTTCGTTCTAACATCAATACGACAATGCTCGACTATTGTTCGGCGAAAGCCGGGAACCTCTAATATTTCGTACCACTAGCTGAAGCTAGTGGCAATTCATGAAGCCAAAGAAAAACTAGCGCGAGAGACGAACCACGGTCTCGACGTGATGGGTTTGCGGGAATAGGTCGATCGCGGTGATCGTGTCGATCTGGTAGCCGCGATCGAGGAGGATGCGCAGGTCGCGGGCCAATATTGACGGCTCGCATGAGACGTACGAGATAAGTTTCGGAGCCATTTTAGCGATCAATTCGATGGTGTGGTCTTCGGCACCGGCTCGGGGCGGGTCGATGAGGACGAAATCGGTTTTGCTAAGCTCATGGCCTTTCAGGAAATCGCGGACTCGGTCGCGTTTGAATTCGACGTTCGACGCCGCAGCCCGGGCTTTGTTCTGTTTGGCGAAACGGATGGCTTCGCCGTTTTCCTCGACGCCGATGACGTTTGTGAACTGTTTTGCCATCGGCAGCGCGAAGAGGCCGACGCCGCAATAGAGGTCGAGTGCGGTTTCGCCCGATGCGTCACCGATCGCGAGGCGTACGAGGTCGCCGATGAGCGACTTATTGCCCTGAAAAAAGCTGCGGGCCGAGAATGCGTATTCGATGCCATCGTGCAGATATGTGATTTCGGCGGTCCGCTCGGCCATGTCGGATGAGTATATCGAAACGGCTCCGCGATCGCCGGCGGCGGCTTCG
>JANLTF010000549.1:0-2483 GCA_031362825.1 Acidobacteriota bacterium
CCGCTGAGCAGATCAAGAACCTTTCATTCGAAGATGTCGGTTACGCCAAGATCGATCACGCACGAGCTGCGAGACAAGGCTTTCCCGAGGTAGTTTTCGGACAGGGCAAGACGCGGGAGCAGATCACCGGAATTTTCGAAAAGCTGATCGCCAGGTCGCCGAATGTGCTTATTACCCGCACGACCGCTGATGTTTACGGCGACATACGGAATGTTCTCGCTGACGCCGAATGGCACGAATCGGCAAAACTGATCCGTGTGATCCGCGACAAGACCGAACTCGGCACCGGCGAGATCGCCGTTGTCACCGCCGGGACGAGCGACATTCCCGTTGCAGAAGAGGCCGCTCTCACTGCCGAAGCCATGGGCAACCGCGTCACACGCATCTGGGACGCGGGCGTCGCCGGCATCCATCGCATCATATCGCAGCGTGAGATACTGCAAAATTCCCGCGTCGTCATCGTCGCCGCCGGTATGGAAGGTGCGTTGCCTTCGGTCGTCGGCGGCCTCGTCGCCGTCCCTGTGATCGGCGTCCCGACCAGCATTGGCTACGGAGCGTCATTCGGCGGTATCGCGGCCCTCCTCGGAATGCTCAATTCCTGCTCCTCAAACGTCACCGTCGTCAACATCGACAACGGCTTCGGCGCAGGGTTCGTGGCGAGTTTGATCAATAGAAAACCGTAAGATTTTAGACACGAACAAACACAAACAAAACACGAACAAAACCAACCCTTGTTCGTGCTAGTTTGGTGTCTGTTCGTCTCCAAATTTCTTCGGCTTTCGGACTTATGGATTTAGCAGGACAAACAGGCGGTCGGCCCAGTCGGAGCGGGAGTTTTTTAGGATCTCATATTGCACCTGAGCGAGGTCGCGGTTGCCTTGTTTTATGTAGGCACGTGCGAGGTTGTAGCGGGCTTTGTCGAAGTCGGGATTGTAGCCGAGGGCGCTGTTGAGGGCCTCGATGCTCTCTTCGGTTTTGCCGGATTCGAGGTAGCTCTCGCCCAGATAATTGTACGTCTTGGCGTCGGGTTTGTAGGTTTTTAGCTGGTCGAAAATGACGGCTGCGTCGGCGTAACGTTTTTGCTTGTAGAGCGCGAGGCCGAGCTTTTCGATGGCGTTTTGGTGGTCCGGTTTGATGGCGATCGCACGGCGAAAGGCGAGTATTTCCTCGTCGCCGCGGTTCATTTTACTGAATGTCAGACCGAGCGAATACTGTGTGTCAGGATTGTCTTCGTCGAGCCGGTTCGCCTGACGATATGCCTCAACGGCCTCTTTGTATTGCCCGAGAGCATAACTCGATGCACCGATATTTACGAACGTCGCGGCCCATTCGGGCCTAAGTTTCGCCGCCGCACGCGAAGCCTTTAGTGCCTCCGCGTGACGTCCCAAAACGCCGTAACAAAATCCGGCCTGATACCAAGCCTCGGCATAATTCGGATCCTGCTCGACTGCACGTTCGAAATAAGGTGCCGCACGAGCGTAATCGTCACGCGACATCTGTGCGAGACCTTGCGAGTAGAGCCTTTCTGCCGACGAACGCTTGTTCTTTGCCGCTTCCGAATTGAGTGTTGAAAACGTCTGAAGCTCTGTGATCTTGAGTTGTGCGATGCGTTCGGCAGGCACGGCGAAATTTAGATTCTGGCCCTCGGCAGCCTGTAGAGTGGCAACACCGATCACCTGCCCCGCCATATTGACGACCGGCGAACCCGACGATCCCGGCGAGATCGAAGCAGTAATTTGAATGATCTTGCCATAGCCCGATATCTCGCGAACGGCGGAAACGATTCCGTTAGAAACACTGCCCTCGAGTCCAAATGGATTGCCGATAACAACGATCGATTCGCCCTCTTGCGGCACGGCACGAACGATCGGCAGCGGCACCGCAAGCGCTCGCGGCACATCCACCTGCAGCAAAGCCAGATCGCCTTCGCCATCAACGGCGAGCACGCCTTTAACAGTAAATTTCTTGCCGTCCACCAGGTGTATCACAACGCGGCTTGATTTTTCGATCACGTGGCGGTTCGTAATTACGCGGTCCGGAGCAATAAAAAAACCGCTCCCGCGTGCGATGGTGTTGTCCTTCGCGTCAAAGGTCTCGATCGCCACCGCCGACGGCTTGATCCGTTTCACGAGCTCCGGCAAAAAATCCTGCGCGTAGGAGTGAACCGCGAAAGTCGCGAAAAAGACGAAAAGAAAAAAAAGCTGTGTATAGATTCGAGCCATTAATTCGGCAGTTTTTACAACTGTCCGAATTATATGCGTATTCCAGCGTGGGAACAATGTTTTGACGTAAAAGTTGGAAGACAACACTTTGCGTTCTTTGCGTCTTGGCGTGAAATTTTCTCACGCAAAGCAACTGTGGTTAAAGTCAAGTATAGATTACGGGGAAAGGGACCAGGACGATTGGTGTTTAGTTATGGAGTTAAGGATGGAGAGGAGTTTGTGAGCGGAGGCTATGAGGGCGACTTTTTTGAGCTTACCGCG
>JANLTF010000570.1:0-3559 GCA_031362825.1 Acidobacteriota bacterium
TTGTATGATCTGGAATCAGTAGAAAAGATTATAAAATGATAATTTCAGTTGTCAACCCCAAAAGCGGTTCTTTAATAAGAGGTTAAAGCCGCGATGACCGGTGACCGGTTGTGCTCAACAGGCGGCGAGCAAGAGATGGCGGCACGCCGGAAACGTTGGTCTTTGGTCTTGGGTCTTTACCTGGCATCCATCGGCGTTTGTCCTCAACGGGACAATTGACGTAGGAACTTGCGTGCGAGGGCGGGATCCGCCGCGGCGAGAAACGTTGAGATGACAGAGATCGCTCTTGGCATATCTTTATGCGTTATTCGCCTGCGTAGCTGATCTCCATTCGGCGAATACGAAGCACCGCGAGAAACAGCACGACGCTCGTGAATATTATCAGGCTCGGCACCGATATCCACGCCGGCGTCGGTTCGACGAGCACGGCAAACGGGCCTTCGGACATTGTTACGGGAACCAGCGACTGCAGGTAATGGATCACGCTGATCTTCTTTAACAGCGGCGGCAGGAGGAAGTTGATCCATTCCCAACCGTACAGCAACAGCCCCGGAATGATCGGATTGCGAAAGTTCAGCCCGACGATCAGAAACACCGCTCCGTAACCTATACACGCCAGCACGGTCACGCCGAGATATGAAAGCAATTGCGTCGCACCCGCTCCACCTAAAAAGTACTGTGCAGATTCCGTCGGAAAGAGTCCGAAGTAAAGTATAAGCATCGAACCGGCCGTCGTAATGCTAAACAGCACGATGGTCGCGATCAGCCCGGACAGATATTTGCCGACTACCAGCACTTCGCGTCTGACGGGTGAGAGAAAATAATAATGCAGGCTACGGTCAACCACCTCGCCGCGAAAGAGGTTCATAAAGACCCAAGCACAGCCGAAAAAGACAAGCGTGCGAAGTATCAACGCTCCGTAGATCGCCGCATAGACCTGCCCAAACTCGCTGAAGTTCGACATCTCGCTCGTGTTCGGCGGGATAACGGCGAGCATTGACAACAAAACCAGCGGAGCTCCCGCGATCAGATATAGCAGAAGGGCACGGCGGCTCAGAAAGTTCTTCCTGATCTCCAGACCCATGATCGCCAGCGTCTGCCGCGTCCACAGAGCCCAGCCGGTCGCACGGACGGTTGGCGTGTTCGCTTGCTGCGGTGTCGTCTCGGATATTGCGTCCATTAGGCGTTCCCTCCGTCGGCTGTGATCAGGTATTGATAGACGGCGTTCAGGTCGTCATCGACCGGAGCAACCGATTCGACCTGCAAATTCTCCTCGGTGATCACTTTGTTGAGCAGCAGGTAAAAATCGTCCGGCCGCGTGGTTTTGACAAACAGGCCCAATCGGTCCTTGTGAATGCGGGCCTCGACGGTGTGTTCGTGTTCGAACACGCGTGCCGCAAGCACCTGCGGCCGGTCGCAGCGTATCAAGATCTGGATCGGATGCTCGTCGATCTCGTCTCGGACGCCGTGAACCTCGCCCTCGGCGACGACGTAGCCGTTGTGCATGAGCACCACGTTGTCCGACATCATATCGACTTCGTGCAGGATGTGGCTCGAAATTATGAGGTACATTCCCGCATTGGCAAGCTCGCGGAACAGGCGGATGATCTCCGCACGGGCCATCGGATCGAGGCCGTTGAGCGGCTCGTCGAGCACGAGCACCGAAGGATTGTGAGCGATCGATTGGGCAAGCCGGACACGCTGGCGCATTCCTTTGCTAAACGCCGAGACCTTACGGTCCGCCGCCTCGATGAGCGAAACGCGTTCGAGCGCGGTCTGCGTCAGATCGGCAGTTTCCTGTTTCGTATAGCCGTGAACGCGTAGGTAAAACTCGATAAACTCGCGTGCCGTCGCCCCTCGCGGGAATGAGTCGAACTGCGAACAGTAGCCTAGCTTTTGGAAGATCGCTTCGCTCTCAAAAGGCGAGATACCGAGCACTCTGATGTCGCCGCTAGTCGGTTTGAGCAGGCCCGTCATCAGATTCATCAGCGTCGTCTTGCCCGAACCGTTCGGCCCGACGAGGCTCGTGATGCCCGGAGCGATCTGCAAATTGACGCGATTGACGCCAAGGACCTCGCCGTAGAATTTGGAGACATCCTCAAAGACGATCATCGTATCGGATTGAATTGTCGTAGGTGCCGCCGCTGTCATTTGATCACCTCGTAGGCCCGCACCTTGCGCGAGAGCAGCCATACGCATAACAGGCAAACGACCGTAACGACCAGCCACGACGCCCAAAGCGGGGGCTCGAGTAAGGCGATATCGACGAGTTGGCCGTCGTAAACAGGATTGGTGACCCGACCCTGGACCTGTCCGGTCTGCCGCTCGAACAGCCCGAATAGTCCGCGCCAGATGCTGTTGATCGTCGCCCAGAGGCTGATCAGGTGTCCGGAGCGTGTCAGGAAAAGGTTATTTATGATCGCCCCGAAGGCACTTGGAACGAAAAACAGCCCGAGCATCGCACCGCTAGCCACGACCCGCCATTTGAGAAACGCTGAAACGGAAAGAGCTATCAGTGAAAGCAAGATGATCCACGCCATCGAACCAAAGAAGATCGGCGAAACCATCCACATATTTGCCCACAGCCAGCCAATGCCCGCGAGCGATGCCTGGAAAAAGAAGATCAGCAAGCCTGGAACCCACGTGATCAGCGACAAGAGAAATACGATAACAGCCATCTTGCCGAGAACGTATTCGGTACGCGACAGAGGCCGGCAAAGGTAAAGCGGCAGGGCGTTATTCGCAAGGTCGCGTGATATCAGCGGCGGAGCGACCAGCACCGTCAGAATAAATGCAAAACCACCCTGTATCTCAAGAAATGTGCGAAAGAACGTACGGTCGATCGGCAGTAGTTCCTTTACGTTTATCTGCAGCAACGCGAGAGCGTTCGTGTTGTGGTGGAGATAGACCAGTATCGTCGCGACGAGCGGATAGATAAAGCAGAGAATAAAGATCGTCGTGAACAGCTTTGATTTGAAGACTTCGCGCAGCGAATACCGAGGTATTACAGAAAGCCGTGACCAAGCCGTCTGCGACTCGCCTTCGTAAGCGCGATACAGATGCTCATAAACTGCCATTGTTCGCACCTCCGTTGTCGGTCTCCATCGCCTTGAGGAAGATGTCTTCGAGCGAGTCGCGTTTGAAATTGAGACGCCGGATCTGAACCTCACTTTTATACGCGAGACGGTAGAGGTCGCTGATCTCGACGTTCTCCTGCATGATCACCTTGATACGGCGTTCGCCGAGGAGAGCATACTCGCAGCCAAGGCCGCCGATCGCTTCAGCAAAGGCTGCCCGGTCGCCGCCGCGTGTCTCCAGCTCGATAAACTTACGGTTCGCCTTCCGCTCCTCTTCAAGATCACAGTTGGCGGCGATGTAGCCGTCTTTCAATATAAGGATCTCGTCGCAACACTCTTCCACATCGCGAAGCAAATGCGAAGACAAGAGAATGCGTGCCCGTCCGCCATCACGTATCTGCCGGATGAGCGCGATCATGCGATTGCGTGTCGGCGGATCGAGGCCGTTGGTCGGTTCGTCCAGGATTATCAATTTGGGCCCG
>JANLTF010000598.1:0-10319 GCA_031362825.1 Acidobacteriota bacterium
GAGGTTCCACGCGTAGTTCGTCAGAAAATAAAGCACGGACCAAATCCCGAGAGCAGTTACCAATTGCCCCGCAAGCTTCTGTATTCCCGTCAAGCCAAGACTGCGTTTCTTAACGATCTTTATGTAATCATCAGCAAATCCGATCGCCGCGAACATCGTTGTTGCGATCAGTGCCAGCCATAGGTACAGGCTGTCAAAACGTCCCCAGAGCAACGAAGACAAGATAACGGAACCAATGATCAGCACGCCGCCCATTGTCGGCGTTCCTTTTTTCTCCTGATGTTCTATCGAGAGCTCTTCGCGTATCTCCTGGCCGACTTTTAGTTCCTGCAGCTTCTTGATCACCCATTTTCCGAGGAAAAGCGAGATAAGCAGCGACGAGATAGTTGCCATTCCGGTCCGGAATGTTACATATTGGAAAACATTAAGGCCCTTGACGAAGTACGATTCGCTCGTCGAGGCGTTTTCCCTAAAGATCAATTGGTATAGAAGGTAGTAGAGCATTGGCCGATTACGGATACGCGAGGCAAATGTTTAATGCGTCGCCGCTTTCCCCTCCAATTCGAATTTTTCCAGCAACTTCTCGATCACTTTCTCCGTACGGACACCGCGCGAACCTTTTACGAGGATCACATCACCAGCTTTCACTTCCGCCGCAAGCATTTCGCCGGCCATTTCAGAATCATCTGCGAACCGGGAGTTTGCTAATCCAGCCTCGGCAGCTCCACTAGCCAGATCACGGCCAAATCCACGAACTCCGATCAAGATATCCGTACCAAGTTCTGCAATGGACGCCCCGGTTGTTCGGTGTAGGCTTGCGGCATCTTCGCCAAGCTCCAGCATCTCTCCCGCAACAACTATCTTCCGCTCATCAGAAGCCGAACCGTTTATCAGGGTCTCGACCATCGACAACAAAGCGTCAGGATTCGAATTATATGAATCGTTAATTACAGTGAAACCGCCCGCAAACCGCAAAACTTCACCACGTTGCGGCGGCGCTGATACCGAAGCCAATGCCGAAGATATCTCCATCGCCGTCATCCCAAAATGATGCCCGACCGAGGCTGCGGCAAGAGCATTGAGAATGTTATGTTTGCCGTTGAGAGGAAAACTAACGTGTGCCGAACCTGTCGGAGTTTTCAAAACAAAGCTTGTCGCTCCAAATCCGCTAACATTTATATCATTTGCGGATACATCAGCAGCATTCTCAATTCCGTAATTGATCACCGAACCTCTAGATTTCCCTGCCATTGCCGCGACTCTTGGGTCGTCGCCGTTCAAGACAGCGAGTCCCCCATCTTTCATTCCTTCCACAAGCTCAGCCTTAGCCTGGGCGATCCGTTCGATAGTTCCCAAATGCTCTATATGTACGGGAAGGACATTGAGTTCTACTGCAACATCCGGGGGTGTAATCCGGCACAAACGAGCGATCTCATTCAACGGCGTAGACATCCCCATCTCAAGCACGGCCACGTCAAAGCTTGCATCTTTCGCCAGATTCAAGACCGTCAGCGGATGGCCCAGGCCGTTGTTGTAATTTTTGATGTTTCGGAGAACCTTTCTGCCCGAAGCCTCGAGGACATGAGCGGTAAGCTCTTTTGCCGTGGTCTTTCCGGCACTTCCGGTGATTGCGACCACCGGCTTGTTCCATTCCAGATAAACGCCGTAAGCGAGCGATTGAAAAGCTGCTATAGCGTCATCAACGAAAATTAGCTTATCTTCGTGTTGTTTGAGATCCGCTCCGTGTTCTTCATAGCGATCGTGTCTGACAACCGCGGCGACCGCACCGCCGGCAAGTGCCGCCGCCGCGTATTTTGTCGAATCGTCAAAATCGCCGTTAAATCCGTTCTCTTTGTATTCCGGCTGCGAAAGGGCAAAAAACACGTCGCCCGCCTGAACCTCGCGTGAGTCGATCACAAAATTTGTGACTTCACGGTCGGACAAAGCGGGGTCGAGTAACGGCGCGTGGCCGTTCATATATGTTATTGCCGTTTTGAGTTTCAAGTTTCCGCCAGTTCCGTTGATGCTTTGTTTCTTAATAATCCGGCCGATGTATTGCCGGAGATCTTCTTTCCATTGCCCTGCTTTTTCTCGGGCTCTTTCTTTACTTCTTTAGGTTTCTTGGGCGGCTCTGTCGCTTTGTTTGTAGTAGCGGCCGTTTTCTTGTCATCGCCTTTCCCTGTTTTTTCAGCCTTTGGATCTTTTTTGTCGTCCGTCGATTTTGTCGTTTCAGGGATGTCCTGAGCAACCTGACCCTCTTTCAACGCCGGGCCGTCCTGTGCGATTCCGAGTTCAGGCAAGATCTGTTCGGCGATGTTCTTAAAAACTGGTGCCGCAACCATTCCGCCATCTCGGGCCCCGTCTTTGGGTTCATCAATTATCACCGCAATGACGATCTCAGGATTATCAGCCGGGGCCATTCCTATGAAGGAAGAAATGTATTTACTCGAATCGACGGATTTTGTGACCGAATTGAATTTCCAAGCTGTACCGGTCTTTCCGGCGGCTGTATAGCCATTCAACTGGGCGCGTTTTCCCGTCCCCGTTAGCACGACCTGACGAAGCATCGTGCGGAGATTGCGTGCCGTTTCGACCGACACAACCCTTGTGTTTTCGGAATTATTCGATGGTACAGGCTTTTCTCCTGAAGGGCGAATTTCCTTGATTATACGCGGCTTAACTTTGATTCCGTCATTTGCTATCGTCGCAAAAGCAGTCGCCATTTGCAACGGCGTCACGCCAATTTCGTAACCGATCGACATCGAGGCTAGCGAGTCGCCATTCCACTTCTCGGGTGCCCGTAGAATACCGCTCGTCTCGGCAGGTAGTTCGATACCTGTTTTACCGCCAAAGCCCATCTTCTGAAGCATCGAATAGAAATCATCTTTGCCTATGCGCAAGCCCGTTTTGATCGCACAGACATTGCTCGAGTGTGCGAGTGCCTGAGAATAACTGACCGAACCGACGTGATGCGAATCAGTAAATTTATGATCTGCAACCGTGATAGTGCCGTTCCCGGCGTCGATCTGATCGTCCGGCGTGAAGAGGTTCTTTTCGAGCCCGGCACCGTAGGTCACAAGTTTCATCACCGAACCAGGCGAATAGCTGCTCTGGATCGCATGATTTGTGATCTGGCCGGGAGCCACGTCTTTGATGAGGTTTGGATCGAACGTCGGATAATTTGCCATAGCGATTATCTCGCCCGTCTTTGGCAACATCGCGATCGCGATTCCGGATTTCGCATTCGAAGCCTTCACGCCCTGTTCAAGAGCTTGCTCGACCTTAAATTGAAACGACGTACTTATCGTCAAAGCTATATCGCCGGGACGCTCGCGTTCATAGATTGTCTCGTCATAAACGCGTCCCAGACGGTCGCGCTCTTGCATTTTCTTGATGACAGCGCCGTGCAAAACATCGTCCTGCGATTGCTCGATCCCCGCCATTCCGGTATCTTCGGCACTGCTGAAACCAACGATCTGACCCGCCAGCGGCCCATAAGGGTAGCTGCGCATCTGATCTTCGACCCAGTGCAGTCCGTCAACTTTTGGTTCGTCCGCCTTTTTGACACCCTCGGCGGCCAGCGCCTTGTTCAGTTTTTGAACGGTTTCTTCATCAACCTTTTTCATCAGCGGAACGAAACGCTTTTTCGCCGCTTTTGATTCCGTGAGTTGTTTTGTTAATTGATTTGCGTCGAGCTTGAGCGCTTTGGCGATCGACTTTGCCGTCGCAATCGGATCTGCGATCTCTGTGGCGTCGGCGTAAAGGGTCTTGACCTTAATGCTCATCGCAAGAGCACGATCGTCGCGGTCATAGATCGTGCCGCGAAGCATTTTGCTCTTCTTAATGTCCTGCCGCTGATCGACGGCCTTTTCCTTAAGCCATTCGTGCTGCGTAACTTGCAGGTGGACGAGCCGGACGCTAATGCCCAATATCCAGATCGTAAAAACTCCTACGATCAGCATGAATCGTGTAAATGCGACCTGCGTCGAATTTGATCTCTTTCTTTTCTTTGTGCGAGTAGCCATGGACGTTCAACCTTCGAGCAGCTTAGATAAATCGAGCAAGATCACGACGCCGCAATCATTCAGCCTGAACACGGCGTTCACGTTCAGCCTTCACGGGCTTTGGCGAAGTCATACGCACCGAGGCCGTTAGCATCGTGTAGCCGGCAACTGGTTTGTCAACCTGCTTTGCCGAGGCAAGAGCGGCGGGAATTTCGCGTTCCTTCGCCGGTAGCGAGGGTTTTGTCGGTTGGGCGACCGCCAACTCCGGCTGTTCAAGATTCAGTTTCTTTGCGACACGCCTGATCTCGTTCGGAGATGTAGCGACTTCGCGAGCCAATATCAGGCGGCGCTTTTCGGTTTCAAGGCCTTCGATCTGTTTTCGCAGACGAGAATTTTTAATACTGTAGTCCCAGGAGGAGAAATGCTGCCTGGCGGCGAAGAAAGAGCCGGACACCACGATCAGTGAACAAAGGCTCATTAACATGTAGAGTTTCCAACGGCTGGCGGTCTTTCGGGCGGTGCGTGTGGAACGCGATCTCTGGGGTTTTGCTGACATTTCTTCCTCCGGGGACTACTAACTATTCAACCAAGTCCGAGCTTTTTTACGGCTCGCAATTTAGCACTTCGAGAACGCGGGTTCTCTCGTTGCTCGTCGTCGGTCGGGATGACCGGCTTTCGTGTCAAAATCTCAACCGTTTTCGCCGCACCGCAGACGCACTGTGGAATGCGTGGCGGGCAGATGCACTTACCATTCAGTCTTTGGAATGCATGTTTGACGATGCGATCTTCTAACGAGTGAAACGTTATCACCGCGAGAACACCGCCGGTTTTCAATACTTTCATCGAGTCGAATAAGAACTGCTCGATTATTTCAAGTTCGCCGTTAACGGCGATTCGCAGAGCCTGAAACGTTCGCGTTGCAGGATGTATCTTGTCATTCTTGCCACGCTTTACAGTTCGTTCGAGCAGCTCGGCCAGTTGCCGCGTCGTCTCGATCGGTTCGCCGTTCTTTCTCTTTTCAATTATCCGGCGTGCGATCTTTCGCGACTGCCGTTCCTCGCCAAACTGATAGATGATGTTCGCGAGATCAGTTTCATCCGTTCTCGATATCAATTCCGCCGCCGTCTCGATTCCCTCTTCCGGATTCATCCGCATATCGAGCGGAGCGTCGAAGCGAAAGCTGAATCCGCGGCTCTCATCATCAAGCTGCATCGACGAAACGCCTAGGTCGGCGATTACTCCATCAACGCTTTCGTTTTCAACCACGCTCGCTATCTCGGAGAAGTTTGCGTGAACACTTTTGAATCTCGAACCGAATCTCGCGAGCCTTTGTTCGGCCATCGCGATGGCTTTTCGGTCCTGATCAATGCCGATGACAATTGCCGAATCGCTTGAGGCTAGAATTCCCTCGGTGTGGCCGCCCAGGCCCAATGTAGCGTCGACGAATTTGCCGCCGTTTTCGGTTTCGAGCAGGGCCAAAACCTCGTCGAGCATTACCGAGCGATGCGTAAAGTCAGTTTCATTACTCTGCATCATTCAAAGAGCAAACTTCGTGCTGAAAGCTTCGCTTGAGCGGAACCCGCCTGTTTGGCGTCAAATTTTCTTATGTGTGTGCGTTTTTTGCTTTGGCCGCCTATACAAGATCGCCCGTCACGCTCTTGTTCTAGTTCCGGCTGCCGCGTCGAATCTGGTCGTTTTGAAATGTCTCAATTCCGTTTAAACTCTTAAGCACTTATGCGCGCTGTTTGTTTGTTTAGAATCTCTTCATTTCGTCTGATCAAATGCTAATAGGGATAATACGCGTTTCATGAAATCGATGTCAAGCATTTTTGCGCTTTTTTTGCTTAAACATGAGAATAAGATTGCGACGGTTCTCGTAAAGCCTTGCATCTGTTCATTTTTGGCTTTTCGGTGCCACTGTAATAGGATTGGTTGTTCGCGAAATATTCATGGACGGAGCGTTTTTACAGTTATTGGTCTTCGGAATGTTGGCGGCCGCGGCGAATGTTTTCGGCGGGCTGATCCTGTTTCCTTCGCGTGTCCATACTAGTTTCAAACACCTTCTAAAATATCTGCTCGCTATCGGTGCCGGTTTTATGCTGGCCGTGACGATCGTCGAGATTCTGCCGAAGGTCATCGCGCTATGGCACAAGGATGGAAAAAGCATCGACGAAAGCCTTTTTATTCCGATGATGCTGCTGCTCGGGGGATATTTGCTCACGCAGTTTGTCGAGCACACCATCGCTCCGCATTTCCATCTCGGCGAAGAGATGCACTGCGAAGACGACGACCACGACCACGAACTTATCTCGACAACCTCCGCCTACACCGCAGTCGGGGGCCTGCTGGTGCACACATTCTTTGACGGCGTGACGATCGCCGCCGCTTCGCAGATAGATATTAAGGTCGGGTTTCTCGTTTTCATCGCGGTCTTTCTGCACAAATTCCCCGAAGGTTTCACCATTGGATCAATGGTCATGGCCGCCGGAAAAGGGCGAAAGCATGTTATGGTCGCGACCTCGCTGATGGGAGCCACGACCTTGCTCGGAGTCCTCATCTATTACTTCGTCGGCTCCGCTCTCGGCGTCACCACCGCCTACGCCCTGCCCGTGGCCGCCGGCGTCACGCTCTACGTCGCCGCCAGCGACCTTATCCCCGAAGTCAACCACCACGGCGGCAACAGTGTCTGGGTTTCGCTCGCGGTATTCGCCGGAGTAGCACTTTTCTTTGGCACTCATTTCCTACTGCATTCGCTCGTTGGCTAGAATAGGCTCCCCTCCTTGGAAAAGGAGGGGTGGCAGCCGCTTCGGCTGACGGGGTGGTTCGTTTGCTACCGGTTCCCGCAACCCTATTGTTTTCAAAACCGCTAACGGTGCGTGAGCTCTTTAGGCCGTGGTTAGGGTCGCCCAATAATTCACCAGCCCGCTTTAGCGGGCTTACCTGTCCGAACGGCTTGAGCCAAAGAAAAGGACGTTAAAACGCCCTCTAGAAACCTCCACGCAATCAACCCACGCCCTAAAGGAGCGTGGCTATTTGCCCTTCGGGAAAGCCGCGTGAACGCGGCTGAAATCCCCTCCGAACGTCGAAGCGGCGTCCGTGCGGACAATAGTGTCCGTACTCCGACCGACCGCATCACCACCAACAACCAACCCGGCCACTAACTTCAAACTTGTCGGTCGGCCGTGGAAGAATGTAATACGTTTGAAAAATCGCAGGTCAGACCCCAAGTCACGCTCTCGAGCGCTCACGTCGAATATTAGTGGACTATCCATTGAGCATCGGATACTAAGCAGACGCCGCCGCGTTGTTTCAGAATGGGGCGGAGTGATTCTACGATGACATCCAGTTTTTCAGCGGGGCAAGCCGTCATAACATAAGAGTTGGCAAAAACTCCGGTCAATTCGTCGCCCGCTCGCAGACCGCGGTCACCTTTGCCCGTCGCGTCTTTGATGACGGTGTAACCCGACACTCCCGCTGCGTCAAGTACCCTTAGCACCTTTGGCATTTCAAGTCCGTCGACGATGATCTCGATCTTTTTCACCGGTATCATAAGTTAGCTCCAAATTCGATTGATAACAGCCAGGTAAAGCGGCATACCAGCAATGATGTTAAACGGGAACGTGATGGCGAGCGACATTGGGACGTAAAGGCTCGGATTCGCTTCGGGGATCGAGAGTCGCATCGCTGCCGGAACTGCGATGTACGACGCACTGGCGCATAGGATCGTAAACAGAAATGCATCGCCCCGCGATAATCCTAAAGCATAGGCGAGCGGAATCGCGATGGCGGCGTTGACAAGCGGCAACAGAATTCCGAACGCTGTCAAAAACACACCGGCCCGTTTCAAATCGCCTAATCTTTTCGCTGCCACGATTCCCATATCGAGCAGGAAGAAGCACAAGACACCGGTGAAAATGTCGCTGGTAAAAGGTTTTAAGGCTTTGGCTCCCGCTTCGCTCGACACCACACCGATCACCAAACTGCCCATGATGAGGAAAACCGAGCCGTTAAAGAACGCTTCGCGCCAGAGTTCGCTCCATGAAAAGTCTGAGCCGCTCCTGTCGATCGAACGAATACGATAAAGCACTACGGCAACGATGATGGCCGGAGATTCCATCAGGGCCATCGCCGCTACCATATAACCGCCGTAAGGGATGCTCAGTTTTTCTAGAAATGCGGCGGCAGTAATAAACGTAACAGCGCTGATCGAGCCGTACGTGGCGGCTATCGCAGCGGCATCGGCAACTGAGAGTCTCCGCCGCAAAATGAAAAAAGCGTATAGCGGCACCACCGTGGCCATCACGGTGGTGGCTCCGAGGGCGACGACGATCTGCATTTGGAAACCACCCGCTGCCAGGCCGACGCCGCCCTTAAAACCGATTGCGAACAGCAAATACAGTGAAAGGATTTTCGGGATGGGGGAGGGAATCTCCAAATCCGATCTCACCAATATTGCTAACATGCCGAGAAAGAAAAACAGGATCGGGGGACTAAGAAGATTGCCGACCGCAAAGCTAAAGTCCATATCTAAGAAGATACAGTTAGTTGCAAATCCTCACAACTCCGTGTTCCGGGTCAAAGATTCCATCGGAAGCTAAATTAACCTTGTAATTGCTTTCTCCTAGTCGTTTTGTCGATCTTACTTGGTATTTGACACCGCGCTTGCCGGCACATATTGCAAAGATGAATGATGCAAAATGATCCTCAAGGCTCCTTTTTCATCGATCTTGTAGCCCCAGGTTTTGTCAACGACAGTTTCCTTGCCGTCTTTGTCCCAAAAGTGAACGTTGCCCATCGATAGAGCCGTATCTCCGTTCAAAATAATTCCCCTGGGTTTGCTTTCGCATTTCTTCCAACCTTTCAGAGCGAATCCAGTATCACCAGCATATTTCGTGTTTCCGCCGACAAAATATGCCAACGCACCTTCTTTGTCCATACGGAAAACCTGATCGCCGTTCGTCAGCGTCGGTTTGAAAAGAACTACGCCATTTTGATAATTATAAGCGGCATCGATAATATCAGCCGCAACCTGTTTATAATCGCCGCCTTTATCTTTAGTGTCATTAATTTGGACCAGAGCACTGCACCAGCCTTTTTGTGCGTCCGAAACCATTTTTTCGGTAACATTAAAATTCGCGACCGATTGTGCAAATCCGATTGTTGTTAAGGCAAATAACATTGCCGCAGTTAGAACTATTTTCATCATTTATATCTCCCTATTTTTACTTTAGAAATTTACCCGAAAATTCGAACCGATTCCGTTCAAAGTGCCGGGACGGGTTCCATTTCCCGTTTCGTCTTGGCGGACGTAGAAAAAATCCGCCGAAAATTGTGGATTGAATTTGTGCGAAAAACCGACTTGTGTGCGGTATCTCGAAAAATCTTTGAGCCGAAAATCGTAGGTCGTTTCAAACGAAACGAATGGCTCGACCTTCTTTTTCAAGACGGTAACTTCGCGTTTGAGCCACAAACGATTGCGGACGACACTCGCATTCGGACGCGAGTAGCGGTCTTCGTATTGATAGATATTGCGATTGACCACCGCCCACTTTTTGTTGAACGGCACGGTCAATGTCGCGATTCCGAGATAGCGGCTTTCGTATCTTTTCCTTGTAAATGTCGCGTTAGAATAGCGATACAAATATCCGCCGCCAAGCGTGACGTATCCATTGACCTTTTTGGTTATCAAAACACTGATTCGGGCATCTGTAGTTGTTTTGAACTCATTCCCCAATCGTCCGACAACCGCAATCACGGCATTCCAATCCTTTTTCTTGTTCAAAGGAACAATGAAGTGCGTTTCATTCCAAAGTTGGAAATCCGTGTCAAAACTCGCCGGTGCAGTTTGGGCAAAACCCGCCGAAACCACCAAGCAACTGCCTATTATGCCCAAGAGCAAATGTCTTAATCGGGAATTCTTAATCATTACAATACACATCGCCAACTACGATACTGTATCCTTCCGTTGCGGGAAGATAAGTGACAAAATGACCGACCCTGAAATAACGAACAAGATAAACCCCAGCGAGTATGTGATCGGAAACTTTCCGCCGAACAGGTCATTCAGCCAGACCATTTTTAGTCCGACAAAAACCAGGACGATCGCGAGGCCGTACTTTAACAAGTAGAACTTGTCGATCACACCGGCGAGCATAAAATACAACGACCTAAGGCCGAGTATCGCAAATATGTTTGATGTGAACACAATAAACGGCTCGCTCGTAACGGCAAAGATCGCCGGAACGCTGTCGACCGCAAATATAATGTCGGTCGCCTCCAAAAACAGTAAGGCAATGAACAGCGGCGTCGCATGCC
>JANLTF010000610.1:0-5929 GCA_031362825.1 Acidobacteriota bacterium
TAGTGACGAGCAACGCCTCGTATCCGAGATCGCTGCAAAGCGTGGCAACCTGATCTGACGAAAAACCCTTGCCGAGTATTTGCTCGACCTCGTCCTGATTCGGCGTCGCAGCAGTCGCTCCTGGAAAATCCCGCAAACGGAAACGCGAATCGACAACTAGCGGGATATTTCTTCGTGACGAGATCTTCTTCGCCAGTTCGAATGTTTCCTCATCAGCCACGCCGTAGTTGTAGTCCGAGACGATTATCGCGTCGGCCCGCTCACAGGCGTTACCGATCTTATCTAACAATTGCTGGCGGACCTCAGAAGGGAAGTCGCTGCGATTTTCGTAGTCGATACGGATCACTTGCTGGCGAACTGCGTGAGGCTGGCCGGCGAGTACACGAAGTTTGGTCGTAGTCCGAAGGGGCGTAGCTGTGACTATATTCGCAGTATCGGCACCGCATCTTTCGATCGCCTCCGCTAGTACCTCACCATCGGCGTCAGTGCCTCGAACACCGATCAATATTGGCATTCCGCCAAGAGACGCAATGTTTGCGGCCGCATTTGCCGCAGCTCCGGGCAGAGTCGTTGTCTCGTCGTGGCGAAGAATAAAGACGGGAGCCTCGCGCGATACTCTGGCGATCGTCCCGTTCAGATACTGGTCGGCAACCAGGTCACCGATGACCACGACGTTCTTTGTCCCAAACACGCTGTCGATAATTTTTGTTATCTCGCTCATCGATATGTTCAAAAATTACTACAGAACGCCCCACTAAACAAAAATGGTTGAGGATCTGAAACCCTCAACCATATTAATACAATTGATCCACTCAAATTAATGAGTGTCGTAGCTTGCAACAGGATTGTCACCGCTGAGACCCCATTGCGTCTGAGTCGCGCTCTGGAAATTACTCGAGCTGGTCAGGACGTAAAAGGTTCCGGTCGTATCACGCCAGATCGAAATATCCGTTTTGCCGTCGCCGTCGTAATCATTTTGAGTCGTAAGGTCAGACCCTGTTAGACCAAAGAATGTCGCTAGAAGATTACCGTCAGAACTCTTGCGGATGTACCACGCGAGGTTTGAGGTCGGTGTTGTGCCTTCGCGAACAACGGCGATATCTGTTTTGCCGTCGCCGTCATAATCGCCGGGAATGACGAGGTCGTTGCTGAGGCCCCAGTTCACGATCAAGTACGAGCCATTGCTGCTCTGCTGAATATAAAATGTCGATTGGCTGGCCGCCGTCGCTCCGGGACGCTGAACACCGATATCGAATTTGGTGTCGCCGTCGTAGTTGCCCGGTGCCGTGTAATCGGTCGATAGACCAAACTGAGTCGACGAATAACCGGCAACGCTGCCCAAAATGTACCAGATCATATTGCCGCCCGTTCGGCGAACAACTGCCTGATCGGTCTTGCCGTCACCGTCATAGTCGCGGGCAACCGGCTCATCACCTGTCAATCCAAACGCGGTGGCTACAAACGTACTGTTCGAGCTGTTGAGGCGATACCACACGCCGTCCGTATCACGCCAGACCGAGATATCACCCTTGTTGTCGCCATCGAAATCGCCGGGTGCCGGAAAATCGACGTTCGCGAGCCCGAACTGCTGGGCAACGAAGCTCGTCGGGCTGCTGCTGTTCTTGATGTACCAGACGTTGGTGCTCGGACGAAAGATCGTAAAATCGGCCTTGTTGTCCATGTCGTAGTCCATCGCCTTGCGAAGAGCTATCTGGCCCATGGCCGAGACTGCGAACAACGTCGCCACAGCGGTTACGATTGCGATCTTACTGGTCGCAGCAAATAAATTTCTCATTGTAATATCCTAAAGAAAGATGTGCTTCGTTTCAGAAATCGAAGCCGATAAAAACCGTTAATTCCTAATATACTATTTTTAGCCGCTCCAGAGCAAGAAAAAAGCTCTCAATAATCTACGGGCAAAAAACTGTTAAAAAGCCTTATTTTACGGTCAAAATCTACAGCTTAGACGCTAGAGTCTAAAGAAAAGTTGGAAAAACCGAAAATAAATTCTCCTAATTCCGCTTTTGTACGACCGTAAAAGTCTGTCCGGCGATCGAGAGCGTGCCCGTTCGCGATATCGTCGGATTGACCGGTACACGAAACGTCACGGTGCTGTCTCCGCTCAGAGCGTTACTGCCGACCACTTTTACCCATGGCGAATTGCTCTTGACCAGATAGTCGCAATTCTGCCCGGCAGTGATATTGACCGTAAAAATGCCGCCCTTGGTCGGAACGTTCATCGAACCGCCCGCGTTAGAAAATGTGCACACCGTTTGATTTCGAAGAGCCCTGTCAACATTGAGCCGTCCGCCCGTTTTTACAAGCGGAGCCCAGATCGCGATCGGATCGACCGTATTTAGCAAGGTCGCTTTGAGCGAAGCCACAGACAAACTCGGATTGTGTGCCGAAAGCAAAGCCGCAGCACCCGCGACATGCGGCGAAGCCATCGATGTGCCGGTCATTCCGCCATAGCTCGAATTCGTACCAAACGTGGTGCTCAGGATGCCGCTGCCGGGAGCGGCCATATCGACGGTCACAAGGCCGACATTGGACGAACTGTTTCGAGTGTCTGTAGATGTCGAGTTCGCTACCGAAATGATGCTGGGCGATGTATAACTCGCCGGATAAGCGGGAAGCGTGTCCGTGTTGCGGCCATCATTTCCGGCTGCGAAAACATTCAAAATACCGACCTCTCCCATCGAGTCGATGCCGTCCTTGGTCGCCTGGTCGTAGCCGCAGGCCTCGTCACAGCCGCCGTATGAGTTGTTACTGACGCGGATGTTTACGCCGCGCAGCTTCATCATGCGGATGTAGTTGTAAGCATTGACCAGCATCGCCGAGGTCGAGCCAAAACCTGTATTATTGTAGATCTTGATCGGCATGATCTTCACGGACCAATTGACGCCCGCAACGCCCACCAGATTATTGCCCGCAGCACCGATGGTTCCTGCGGTATGGGTGCCGTGGCCGTGTTCATCAGCGGGATTTGAATCGTTAAAAAAGAAATCCATGCCGTTGACGTCATCGATGAATCCGTTGCCGTCGTCATCGATGCCGTTCCCGGCGGTCTCGCCGGGATTGATCCAGAGATTAGACACGATATCCTCGTGTGTCATTCGCAGGCCCGTGTCGATGTCAGCGACGACAACCGCCGAACTGCCGGTCGTCAGATCCCACGCCGCGGGAGCCGATATCTTTGTCAATCCGTACATTCCGGCCGCGGCAAACTGTGCATCGTTGGGCGTTAATTGTAGATGGTAATAAAAATTTGGCTGTACGTATTCGACCTCGCCAAACTCCTGATATCGTTTTATACCATCGTTTGTCGCGAGATCGCCGGGTAACTGTATCCGCTGCCAGCCCGATTCGCCCAGTGTTTCGATGACATTCGAACCGACCTTTCTGTTTGTCTCTTTCGCGGCAAACGATGCGGGGCCGCTGCGGAATTTAACCAGCACTTCGCCTTCGACCCAGTTCCCGGTGGCGAAACGCGAAACTTGACCGTGCGAAGAAATCGGCACGACAAAGAGCAATGCTACGAGCGATAGGAACAACAGATATAGTGATTTGCGGCTCATATTAAAATATGCCTTTTGGACAAACTGGCTTTACGGCAAATCTGGAGGAGTGCTCAAAAAGAGAGTAAAAATGGGGCGGCTAGTGGGGCTCGAACCCACGACCTCCTGAACCACAATCAGGCGTTCTAACCAACTGAACTATAGCCGCCATAAAACAATGGAAAATGGATAATTGAAAGTGGAAAATTCAGAACCGTTTCTTACATTTTCAATTTTCAACTTTCCATTCTCAATTTGAAAACTGGTACCCCCGGCACGGCTCGAACGTGCGACCTACGGCTTAGAAGGCCGTTGCTCTATCCAACTGAGCTACGGGAGCATACGCCTTGAGCAACAGACATTCTATCGTTTGGATTATTCCAAGTCAACTTTTTGGGTTCAGGAATTGTCGCGATGCCATCAAGCAGCTGCTGCTTTTAGCTCATTTATTTTTGCAGTCATTTGGTCAAAGACCTCGGTGAGATCGAGTTCGCTGGTGTCGATGACGACGGCGTCGTCATCGATGGTGAGCGGCGAATCTTCGCGTGAGACGTCGCGTTCGTCGCGTTCATTGATCTCGGCGAGCGTTTGTTCGTAGGTCGAGATGCGCCCCTTTGTCTGGTCTTCGGTGTGGCGGCGGCGGGCACGGGCCTCGGGTTTTGCGGTGAGAAAGAATTTGATATCAGCGTTTGGGAATACAACGCTGCCGATATCGCGGCCCTCGAGAACGCATCCGTTTTGGGCTGATTCGCCGATGATCCGCTGATGCTCGACCATTATTCGTCGCACCTCGGATATCGTCGAAACGATCGACGCCGCCTGAGCCGCTTCGAGCGTGCGGATGTCAATTGACACGTCCTGCCCGTCAAGCATCACCTTCATCGCATCCGGTTCACCTATGAGATCGATCTCGGAGCTTTCCGCAATGTCTGCAATTCGGTCGATATCGCGATATGGCACATTGGCGCGGTTTACGGCGAGGGCGACGGCGCGATACATCGCACCGGTGTCTAGATAGAGCAGGTTCAGTTTTTTGGCAAGCATCTTGCCGAGCGTTGATTTGCCCGCTCCGCTTGGGCCGTCAATGGCAATGATCATGTTCAGAGTGCAAGCTTTAGCTTGTTTCAGGCGATCGTCTTTTTGATCTTAGGTGGTAGTTTATCAAAAACGAGTTCGTAAGACTTGCTGATAAGTGATTTTAGTTCGTCGGGCGTGACGGCATTGAGATCGGCGATGCGGACCCACTTGTAACGGCCGACGTACGCGGCGGGATCAATGCCCTCGCGTTCGTTGAGTTCGTTGAAGCTCTCGGGCGTGCATTTCAGCGACAAACCGCCGCTCATCGAATCTGCACCCGTCACGCAAAACATCTTTGCCCCGACGCAGAAACACAGATCAGCGCCCCATTTGATATCTTCGGTAGCACCGGGAAACGCAAGGCAAAATTTGCGGAGTTGTTCGATGTTCATAGAGTTCAGAGTGCAAGCTTTAGCTTGTGCGGCCGTCAGCATTGAACAAGCTAAAGCTTGCACTCTGAACTTAGGGCACCAATTACACCTTCAATATCATCCGACGCCACGTCGCAATGGGTTACGAAACGGATCTTGGTGCCGAAACCAATCGAAAGAATACCTTGGTCTTTTAGTCCTGCGACGATCTCTGCAGCAGTCTTATCAGTGCCGGAAATATCGAATATTACGATGTTCGTCTCGACTGTTTCAACGTCGATCTCGATCCCGTTGATGTTCGCGAGGCCTTCGGCGAGAACTTTTGCATTCGTATGATCTTCGTGAAGGCGTTTTGGCGATTCTTCAAGGGCGATGAGACCGGCGGCGGCGAGGATTCCGGCCTGACGCATTCCGCCGCCGAGGCGTTTTCGCCAAACTCGGGCTTCTTTTATGAAATCGTGAGAACCGAGCAGTATCGAACCGACCGGAGCACCAAGCCCTTTCGAAAGGCAAAACTGGACTGAATCGCATTGCCGCGTCAGGTCTGCGACCGATTCATTGAGAGCCGTTGCCGCGTTGAAAATTCGTGCTCCGTCCATGTGGACAGGCAAACCATGGGCGTGGGCGTTCTGGCAGAGATCGGCACAAAACGCTGCCGACATCACGCGTCCGCCGGCGAGATTGTGCGTGTTTTCAAGGCACAACAGCCCGGTCTGCGTGTGGTCGTAGATGCTGTCCGTGCTCAGAACCGCAGCGATCTCGCCCCAAGTCAACATTCCCGAACCGTCACCACTTTTGACCGGCCTTATCGTCACACCCGCGAGTATCGCCGACGCTCCAAGCTCATAATTCAGAATATGACCGCGTTCCTCAATGACGATCTCTTGGCCAAGTCTCGTATGCACCTTGACCGCGATCTGATTG
>JANLTF010000007.1:0-5302 GCA_031362825.1 Acidobacteriota bacterium
TCAATTTCCTGCTGCTTCCTTTCTCGGAATGGCTCGAAAAGCTGCCGTTACCGCATTCGATCAAATTCAAACGCGCTAAGAAGAAACTCGACGAGGTCATTTACGGCATCATCAACGAACGCCGAAGATCAGGCGAAGACATAGGCGATCTGCTCTCGATGCTGCTGATGGCGCAGGACGAAGATGACGGCGGAACGATGACGGACAAACAGGTCCGCGACGAAGCCCTTACGCTTTTCCTCGCCGGCCATGAAACGACCGCAAATGCGCTGACGTGGACATGGTATCTGCTCTCGCAGAATCCTGAGGCCGAGGCGAAACTCCATGCGGAATTATATGCCGTGTTAGGCGAGGCTGGGGAGAACCACCCCGTCGGCGGAACGCCGCCACCCCTCCTTCGTAAGGAGGGGAGCTTAAGAATTCCGTCGATGGACGACATCCCGAACCTCAAATTCACCGAAGCCGTCCTCGCAGAATCGATGCGGCTCTATCCGCCTGCGTGGGCGATCGGGCGAAATGTGATCGCCGCCCACGATTTTGGCGGCTTTACGGCAAAGCCCGGCACTCTGATCCTGACCAGTCCGTTCGTCACGCATCGCGACGCGCGATTTTGGAAAGACCCGCTGGAATTCCGTCCCGAACGCTGGGAAACTATCAGCGTAAAAGAGGCAGGCAATCGAAACATCTATTTCCCCTTCGGCGGCGGTGTCAGACGCTGCATCGGCGAAAGCTTCGCCTGGACCGAAGGCATCTTGCTGCTCGCGACGATCGCACGCAAGTGGAAACTGTCGGTCGTCGCGGGGCAGAAGATCGGCCTCAATCCGCAGATCACTTTGCGGCCGAAGTTTGGGATGCGGATGATCTGTCAGTACCGGGAGCGATAGCGACCGGCTTCCGGCAAAGGTGTGTAATAAGGAATCCAGTCGCTACAGCTCCCGGTTCTGACTTTTACTGACAAACTCATTCCCTTTCACGCAAAACCTCCAAGGCTTTTCAGCGTCTTCGCCCGCATAGTCGATGCCAACGCGTGGGCCGGTGGCGATCTCGTCGTCGGTGAACGTGCGGTGATCTTCGAGCCAGACTTTTTTGGCTAGCAGGTCTTCGCCGTTCAGTGTTTTGTCGATATTGAGGGCGATGCAGAGTTTTCCGGGGCCGGATGTTAGATTTTTATCTCGCCGTGACCCAGTCGCTATCGCTCCCGGTTCTGACAGGAAGCCGCGTCGCTCACGCATCGTTTCGATGCCCTCGACCGGTTCGACGGCACGGATGAGGATGGCGTGGGGCGTGTCGACGCGGCCGCAGACGACGTTAAATTGATAGTACATACCGTAGATGAAGAAGACGTATACGTGTCCGGCGGCTCCATACATGACCTCATTTCGCGGTGTGCGGCGACCGCCGAAGCTGTGGGCAGCGCGGTCGGCGGGGCCGAGGTAGGCTTCGGTCTCGACTATCATGCCCGAAATTCGGTTGCCGTTCTCATCGGGGACGACGAGCAGTTTGCCGAGCAGGTCGCGGGCGACGGATATCGTGTCCTCATTTAGGTAAAAATTTCGCGGCAATTTCATTCCCATAACGGCTTCTGCTCGATTTTAGCAATATTTGAGTTTGGGCGGCATACCTTCGCGATATCGCGAACATCAAATAACCGATAGTTTGTATTCGTTAGAATTGATAAAATACCGAAAGCTGATCTTTGCCGCATGAATATGAAACCGCTTTATTCGATCTTAGCCATAATTGTCTTCTCATTTGCGACCGTCGCACAAAAGCCAACCGACGTTCTCGCAACCGCGACCGGACATTCCGTTAAATTGAGCGACCTTTCCGCGGAAATGCAGAAAGCCGTTGCAAATCTGCCTGCTTCAATCGCCAAACAGCGAACCGATCTGCTCAACCAAATGCTTTATCAACGGGTTCTCGAACTTGAGGCAAAGGCTCAGAACGTCTCGGTCGGGCAATTGATCGTAAAGGAAAAAAAGAAGATCGCCGATCCGCCCGAGGCCACGATCAAGGCCGTTTACGACACCAACCGGACGGCACTCGGCGACAAAACGCTCGAACAGGCACGCAAGACGATCGTCACGTTCTTGCGTAGCGAGCCGGAATCGAAAGCGATCACGGCTATGTTCGACGCGTTGAAAGTGAAATATAAGGTCACGGTTGCCAAAGACATCAACACGCCAAATCTTGGCAGTTTTGAGACCGTCGCCACGGTAAACGGGAAAGCGATATCCGCTCAGGAATACGAAGGCTTTGCACGCGTCACGCTGTACGAACTTCGTGCCGAACTCGCTGATGCTCTCGTCGAAGAAGCCTCAGAAGTGCTATTTAGTGCTCTCTCGATCGATGAAGCGAAAGCCCTAAACATCGATTCGTCCGCTTTCATTGCTCAGGAAGTCACGGATAAGATGAAAGACTTTTCGGACGAAGAGCGGATCGGATTGCTCGACGCTCTGCAAAAGAGATTGTTCGCCAAATACAAAGCAAAGATCGTTTATGCGCCGCCCGAGCCGGTCGTCCAGATCATTTCCGTCGATGACGACCCTTCGACAGGTGTATCGACGGCACCCGTGACGGCGGTGATGTTTAGTGATTTTCAGTGCAGCGCTTGCTCGGCTACGCATCCGCTGCTCAAGAAAGCAATGGCGGCCTTTCCGGGAAAGATCAGATTCGTGGTGCGCGATTATCCGCTTGAGAGTATTCACGAGAACGGTTTTCGGGCCGCCTTGGCTGCAAACGCGGCTAATGCTCAAGGCAAATTTGCGGAATATACCGAGATACTCTACGCCAATCAGGACAAGCTCGACGACGCTTCGCTCAAGAAATACGCCACCGATCTGGGTTTGAATGTGGCGCAGTTTGAGTTAGACTTTAACTCCGAAAAGACGGCGGCTGAGGTTCGCAAAGATATGGCCGACGGCAATGCCTACGGTATCAATTCGACACCGACGATCTACATCAACGGCGTTAAGGCACGCGATCTGTCGGTTGAAGGATTTAAGGCGGCGATCGAACGTGCGTTAAAGAAATAGTAGTCCTAAATATATGCGTTTATTGCTATTGGTCATTTCGCTTGGATTCTCGTTAGCATGCGGCCCGTCCGCAAATAATGCCAAGCCAAACGCCGGCACGCCCGCCGCCAAGACGCCGCAGGCTCCGCTTCCGGTTTACGGTTACGAGGTTGTTAAGGTGTACCCTCATGATCAAAATGCATTCACCCAGGGCCTCATCTTTCACAACGGATTCCTTTACGAAAGCACCGGCCAGGAAGGAAGATCGACGGTCCGCAAGGTCGAGATCGAAACGGGAAAGGTTCTGCAAAAATGGGACCTACCTCGCGAAGATTTTGGCGAAGGTATCACACTTCTGAACGATAAGCTCTATATGCTCACGTGGCGTGGCGGCCTCGGGCGGGTGTTTGACGTAAACGATCTAAAGCTGCTTAAAGAATTCAACTATCTGGGCGAAGGCTGGGGCATCACAACTGACGGCAAGGACCTGATCATTTCACAGGGCACGCACGTTCTAAAGGTGATGAACGTCGAGACCTTCGCAACCGTACGGACAATTCCCGTAATGCGTGAGGACGGACGGCCGATGATGCAGCTCAACGAACTTGAGTTTGTAAAAGGCGAGATCTGGGCGAACATCTGGCACTCGGAAGACCCCGAAATACTCGGCAAACCGAACTATATCGCCCGTATCGATCCGGCAACCGGCAAACTGACAGGCTGGATCGATCTCGCCGCAATCTCGCCGGACGACCAGGCCAAATCCAACGACCGTTACGACGCAAAAGCGGAAAACACGCTTAACGGCATAGCTTATGACGCCGCTGGCGACCGGCTGTTTGTAACTGGCAAAAACTGGAAAAAGTTATACGAGATCAAAATAACCGGTCCAAAAACGCAATGACCGACGCGGACAGACAATTTATGACGCGGGCCATCGAACTCGCCCGGTCAGGCATGGACAATAACGACGGCGGGCCGTTCGGCTGCGTCGTTGTCAAAGACGGCAATATCGTCGGAGAAGGCAATAATCGCGTCACTTCGACAAATGATCCGACGGCACACGCCGAGGTAGTCGCCATCCGCGAAGCCTGTAAAATGCTCAATGCTTTCCAACTCGACGGCTGCTCGATCTACACGTCGTGCGAACCGTGCCCAATGTGCCTCGGAGCGATCTATTGGGCACGTCCGGCAACGGTGTTCTACGCTTGCACCCGCGAAGACGCCGCCGCGGTCGGATTTGACGATGATTTTATTTACGACGAAATTTCGCTCCCCAACCAGGACCGCGAACGCGTAATGATAAATCTCCTTCGCGAACAAGGTGTAGAGTTATTTCAAGCCTGGATGGAAAAGGCAGACAAGACCGAATACTAGCTCTTAGTTATCAGCTACCAGTTATCAGTTTTTTCGAAGAGAGTTTTCGGAATAACTGAAGTCTGATAGCTGAAAACTGATAACTGTTAGAATGAAATTCATCCTCAACGATCAGGACATCGACACCGATCAGCCGTCCGGCTCGACGGTGCTTGATTTTGTGCGTTATCACAAAAGTCTAAAAGGCACCAAGATCGGCTGCCGCGAAGGCGATTGCGGGGCGTGTACTGTTTTGGTTGGGGAGTTGGTCGATGAAAAGGTGCGTTACCGGTCTATGACCTCGTGCCTGATGCCGCTCGCAAATGCGGCGGGAAAACACATCGTCACTATCGAAGGCATCAACCCCGAAAACCGCGGCCTGACGCCGGTTCAGCAGGCAATGGTCGATGAATCCGGAACGCAATGCGGATTCTGTACGGTCGGTTTCGTGATGTCGCTGACTGGTTTTTGCCTCGACCGTTCGACGGAGGGACACACGCAGGCTGGTAGCCTGCGTTCCGACGCAATTTCAGCCATCGACGGCAACATCTGCCGCTGTACTGGCTATAAATCGATCGAACGAGCGGCGAAACGAATTTGTGAGCAATTGTCAGAACCGCCTGCGTCAGCGGGCGGCACGAACATGACGATCGAGAACTCCATTGTCCCTAAATATTTTGGCGCCATCGCTGTCAGGCTGCAAGGCCTCACTAGTGCTGATCTTTTATCCGAATCATCGCCAAGCCGCCCGCCTACGCAGGCGGTTCTGACAGGCGGCGGCACCGACCTGTACGTCCAGCGGCACGATGCAATGACCGAGGTTGACGCGATTCACCTGTTCAACGACTTTCGCGGCGTCCGCGACACCGGCACGCACATCGAGCTCGGAGCATCCGCTACCGTCACCGACTTGCTCGAATCGCCGCTGATGA
>JANLTF010000156.1:0-2083 GCA_031362825.1 Acidobacteriota bacterium
AGTTTGATGACGCGGACGCGGATGTCAAAGGTTTGGTCAATTTTAAGCTCGAGAATAAGGAACTGCTAGATTCGGTTATCCAGACACTCGGTGCAAAGGCCAAGTTGACGCAGCGGGGCGATTCCTATTACAGGCCGCGCACGCCAAAAAGTTCGATCTAATTAACGTCGCCAAACCTATGCTGCAAGATCGCAGTCAATGCGATTGCCGCCGTCTCGGCTCTTAGAATGCGGCCGCCAAGCGTCACGACGTTTACACCGTTTTTCCCGGCCAGATCTAATTCAGTATCATCCCAGCCGCCTTTTGGTCCAAACAAGGCGGTTATTTTATTGGCTGGCGTAACGGTTGAAAAGTCATTGCCATCGCGCTCTGAGAACATTATTACAGTGGAGTTGGTTGAATCCGAGCACAACTCAGCGAATGTCTTTGGATCGCCGATCTCCATTAGCTTTGCACGGCCGCATTGTTTGGTGGCTTCGAGAGCTATTCGCCGCCAACGATCGAGGCGTTTCGCCGCGTCTTTTAGCTTTACTTCGCAACGAAGGGTAGTTAACGGGATCAAGTACGAAACCCCAAGTTCGACAGCTTTCTGCACGATCAGATCATACCTTTCACCACTTAAAACTGTCGGTGCGATCGTCAGGTCAAGCGGCGATTCGGGTGATGCGGGTTGCATTTCTCCAACGATCAAAAGCTTTGAAGATCTTTTCTCAATGCTGGCGATAGTTGATCGAAACTCACGTCCGGTGCCGTCAAATACTGAGACCTCATCGCCAACATGCAACCGAAGCACATCTCGCAGATGTCGAGTCTCGTCCTCATTGAGCGTTACACCGCCGTCCGAAAAGCTTGAAACTGGTGCATAAAAGCGGCGCATAAAGAGCTATTCCGTTCGCGGTTCTCCAAATAATTCTTGAAACTCGGGTGTCGTTTGACGGATCGCGACCCAGCTTTCGAAAAGTTCGGGCGTCTGAAGCCAAAGCGACAGCCACTGAGCGATCTCAACTGCGGTCTGCCGTTCGAGATCGTCCGATCTTGGCGAAGCTACGATCTCGCTGGTTTCACTTTTACCGCGAAGTGCGGTCTCACGGAGTTCGCGAAGCCCATTTTTGTCGCCGTCCGCACGAAATTTCTTTCGCAGATTCTCAAGATCACGGATCGTTGACAATGCGCCACTCAAATCGCCAAGCCTCAGAATATTTCGCAGAGCCGCGTCATACGGCCTATCGGAGGCCCGCTCGACGTAAAGCCCCAAGATCTCAGAGTGCCTAAGCTCTGCACCTTCGTCGGCCAGCAGGCGAGCGATTACCATCGGCGATTCGACGGCGGCTCGTCCAAAATGTGCGGCCACAGCGATCTCGATCGCCTCGATCTCTGATCGGCCGACGTTCTCGCAGTCGAGCTTTTCCCAGACTTCGATGATCAGCTCATCTTTTGTTCGCGCCTCCCACATTGCTCTCAGTCACGTTCCCTGACGATATCGATCAACTCGGTGGACGAATGATCTTTCGGGTCTCCGACGATAACGACACGGCCGCCAAGTTCACGCATGATCTCTCGTTCCGGCACCGTATCGGTCGTATAATCAGTTCCTTTGGCGTGAAAGTTTGGCCGGATAGCTCTCATCAATTCCTCGACGGTCGGCTCGTCGAAGATCGTTACCAGATCGACGCAGCTAAGCGAAGCAACGATCTCAGCCCGCTCATTTTCAGTGATGAATGGCCGGCCGGGCCCCTTCAACTGACTCGCTTGGGTGTCGGAGTTGATACCAACAACAAGAGCGTCGCCAACCTCGCTTGCACCTTGCAAATACCTCACATGCCCAACGTGGAAGAGATCGAAACAGCCGTTTGCGAGAACGATCGTCTTGCCGTCCGCCCGCATTTCCCTGACGGCATCGACGAGCGAATCACGATCCATTATCTGTGCAGTGGACGTTTTAGACATTTGTTCTCGAAGCCCAGGATTTGGACTCGCGTTCAAGCGAAGCGATCAATTCGGCGGAAGTTGCCGTGGCGGTCCCTTTCTTCATCACCACGAGTCCACCAGCGTGGTTCGCAACGCGGGCGGACTCGGCAAAACT
>JANLTF010000167.1:0-5417 GCA_031362825.1 Acidobacteriota bacterium
GCATCCGTATCCGCTGATGGTGCGGGATTTTCAGTCGATCATCGGACGTGAAGCCCGCGAGCAGATCATAGAAAAAGAAGGCCGTTTACCGGATGTTCTGGTTGCCTGCGTCGGCGGCGGTTCGAATTCGATCGGGCTGTTCCATCCGTTCTTAAGCGACGATGTCCGAATGATCGGCGTCGAAGCCGGCGGCCGCGGGAGGGACCTCGGCGAACATGCCGCCCGATTCATGTCCGGCGGAAATGTCGGCGTTTTGCAAGGCACAAAGAGCTATCTGCTCCAAGACGATGACGGCCAGATCGCTCCGACGCATTCTGTCTCCGCAGGACTCGATTACGCCTCGATCGGCCCGGAGCACGCCTTTTTGCACGATCAAAATCGAGTCGAATATGCGTCAGCTAACGACGACGAGGCTCTTGCAGCATTTAAGACGCTTTCCGAGACCGAAGGCATTATCCCCGCGCTCGAATCGTCGCATGCCGTCGCTCACGCGATCAAAATAGCCCCGCATCTTGGACGTGACGTAGTGATTATCGTCAACCTTTCAGGCCGCGGCGATAAGGATATCAATACGGTTAGAGAACAGGCAGAAACGCGGGCCGCAGGGAGTGTGCCGAACGCATGAGCAAAATTCAAGACACGTTTACGAGATTATCTCACGAGGGTCGAAACGGCTTTATTCCCTTTGTTACGGCAGGCGATCCTGATCTCGACACTTCCCTTTCGATCATTCTCAAACTCGCCGAACTCGGAGCCGACATCATCGAACTCGGCGTACCGTTCAGCGACCCGATGGCCGACGGGCCAACGATACAGCGTTCGTCGGAAAGGGCATTGAAAAATGGAACGACCTTGAGGAATGTGATCGATCTCGCTACTGAGTTTCGGAAAAAGAGCGATGTGCCGATAGTTTTGTTCAGCTATTTTAATCCTATTTTGCGGTTTGGTGTGATCGAGTTTGAAAACGCCGCGTCGGAGGCCGGAATCGATGGAGTGCTGTTCACCGATGTTATCGAAGACGAAGCGGCGGCAATATCGCTAAGGCTCGCGGCCAAAAACATCGATCTGATCTCCCTTGTCGCTCCGACAACCACTAACGATCGTCTCAGGACCATTTGCGAAGCCGCTCGCGGATTTATCTATGCCGTTTCGCGAGCTGGCGTTACCGGTGCGAGAGAAGAAACAAGTTCGACAGCCGAATTGCTCGTCAAAACGGCAAGGCAGTTCACCGATCTTCCGATCGCAGTCGGATTTGGTATCTCGACCGCTAATCAGATCCTAGATGTTTGGCAATACGCCGACGCTGCAGTTGTCGGTTCGGCGATCGTTAGTGAGGTCGAGAAAGCCGAAAGTCCGGGCGAAGCGGTCGCGAACGTCGATCGATTTGTACGCCAATTATTGCCACAGTTTGCAAAAAGCGGTGGCGAAAACTAAAGTTTAAGTTTTGTATTTGTAGTGAGATAACAATCTATGTTGATCGTAATGAAATCCGGAGCGACTGAGTCGGAGATAGAAAAAGTTCTGGCGACAATTGACGCCCTAGGCTATCGAGGCCACGCTCTTCCGGGCGAAAATCGCACCGCGATTGGCGTCACCGGAAATAAAGGCTCGGTCGATCCCGCACATTTCGAAAATCTGCCCGGCGTCGCTAACGCCATTCGTGTAACGCAGCCTTACAAATTGATCTCAAAAGATCTGCGGCCGGAAAAATCGGTCATCACGGTCGGAACCGGAACGATCGGCGGCGGCGAACTCGCCATGATCGCCGGTCCGTGTGCCATTGAGAGCCGCGAACAGTTATTCTCAGCGGCTGAGATCGTAGCTAAAAGCGGTGCGCAGTTCTTTCGCGGCGGTGCATATAAACCGCGAACTTCGCCGTATGCTTTTCAGGGAATGGGCGAGGACGGTTTGAAATTTCTCGCCGAAGTCCGCGACCAATACGGACTCAATATCGTCACCGAAGCAATGGACGAACGCGGCGTCGATGCGGTCGAAAAATACGGCGACTGCATCCAGATCGGCGCCCGGAATATGCAGAATTTCTCGCTGCTAAAATATGTCGGCAAGACGCGAAAACCGGTCTTGCTGAAGCGGGGCCTGTCGGCAACGCTCGACGAATTTCTGCTCGCCGCCGAATACGTAATGGCCGAGGGCAATTACGACGTCATCCTATGCGAACGCGGCATCCGCACTTTCGCAAACCACGCCCGCAACACCATCGACCTGTCGATCGTCCCGGCCGTCCATCGCCTGACGCATTTGCCGATAATCGTCGACCCTTCGCACGGCACCGGCCACAATTACATGGTCACGCCCCTCGCCCGTGCCGCCGTCGCCGTCGGCGCAGACGGATTGATTATCGAGGTGCACCCCAAACCGGAAGAAGCATTGTGCGATGGCGCTCAGGCGTTGACGCTTGATCAATATGTCGAACTTGTACGGCAGGTACAAATTATCAGCAAGGCAATCAGCTTGGAAGAAGAAGTTGTCGCCGCAAGGTAGAGTTGATTAGTCTACACTATTGGAAAGATGACTGTTCGATACCACTTGGCGAGTTCTTCTTCCGACAGCACTCCTTGTGCAAGATCGTAAAATTGCCGGTATGTTTCGACAGGCCCTTCGTCAAAATCAAATCCATTTAGGTTAAGAAACGCGACCGAAACAACCAATGCGGTTCTCTTATTACCATCAAGAAACGGGTGGTTTTTTGCAATGCCAAACGCGTAGCTCGCCGCTAACTCAGCAATGTCTACATTTTCGCCATAGGCATTGAGGTTCTGTGGACGTGCCAATGCCGAGAGTAAAAGGCCCTCGTCGCGCAGTCCTTCAGTTCCACCATGCTCGGCGATCTGCCGATTATGGTAAGCCAAGACCACATCGATCTCTATCCATTCTACTTCTTGTATCATTCAGCCAGTTTCTTGAGAACGTCTTTGTGTTTCTTCATTACTCGTTCACCAGCCTCCATTTGCCGAGCGAAACGTTCGTCATATGCGCTGATCTCAATACCTTTTGGAGTTTCAGTTACATAAACGGAATCACCTTTGGTAACCCGCAAACGCGAAAGAATCTCCTTCGGCAGGATTACGCCGATCGAATTCCCGACAGTAGTTATCTTTAAAGTTGCAGTCATAATTGTTTCCTCCAAAACAATAATTATATAACATATGTTATATAGCACAGTCAACAAAAAATCCGCGCATGTTCCCGAAACATGCGCGGATCTTTGTTTTCTCCGGTCTGGCGCCTTTTGCCTATTTTGCCAGACGGAGTTTGAAAAGCGAATAAAACTGGACGTAACAGCTAACCGTCGCCGCGATGATCAGCAGGGTCATCGGCATAAAGCCAAGCGACGCCGGCAGCATCACGCCCAAACCAACACCAACCACACCGATCAGGCCACGAAACGCGAGCCACGGAGAAAATGCCGGTGGTTCCGCATCTGACGGGAGGAAATAAGGCAAAACCAGCATCATCAGCGTCGTGATCGACAGCAAAAGCGTGTCAAACCCAAACGTTGTCGCACTGCGCCCCAGTTCCAGTGTCAGAAAAAACAACACAAATGTCGTGTCGATTACAAAACTGCCGCCAAAATTGATCTTGTTGTCTCGTGTCATGTGTCTCTCTCGTGTGGTGCGTATATATGTTTAATAACCGCTCAAATCCTATTTTTTCTTGCTGAACTGCTGATAGGCCACACGGAACAGTTCGGACAATGCCTCGGCCGTTTCGGGCGTCAGTTTCCGGTCCGCTCTCAGGTGGGCCTTGATGATCTCAGGCGTCGCCTCGTGCGGATAGTAAACTACCGGTTCGATCGTTTCGTCCGTCTGGGCGAACATCATCCGGTCAACCGGCATGTCGAGCCATTTCGAGAGCCGTGCGATGTTGTCCGCATCGGGGCGTCCCGTTCCATTTTCAATACGCGAGAGCGTCGAGGCCGAAACATTCGTTACGTCCGCAACGTCACGCAAACTCATGTCGAGCTCATCGCGGCGACGCTTGATCGCCTTTCCCAACTCGACCGTACTTAGTAAACTTTCATTTTTATATGAACCCATAATATTCTCCTTTTTTGCCTCCATGAATTAACAGTGCCATACAGCACTTTCCATTGCACGGATAAAACATAACACATCGTTTTTTTAAATGCAATACCAAATTGCACACTTGCAACAAATAAGTTTAATTGGTAATCTGTATCACAGATGCAACCTGTGGGACGCATCCCTTGATAACTAACTGAGTCGCATGGTCTGACACGTGGCGAACAGGCATTAGCGAGGCTGAGTATTTACGGGCATTTCAGACACGCCTGGCATACAACAGCTCAGTCCGGCTAATGCGTAGACACATGACAGGAGATATAATATGAAACGCAATTCACAAAACGAAACGCACGAAACCGTAACGGAAAATATTTTTGATGAAACAGAGATAGTGAATAATGTTCTCGATTTTTCGACGACGCTGCGAGAGCTACGCAAGACAGTTGATCCGCATTTGATCCGCCAGCGAGCCGGACGCCGCGACCGTAACGGACACATGCACATGGTCGAATATGTCGAATGGCACACGGTCGCCGACATCCTAGACGAACACGCTCCGAACTGGGGACACAGTGTAAAGGACATCCGCCCGATCGGCGACATTATTACAGTCACGGTCGCCATCACGATCGACGGCATCACGCGAGAAGGCATTGGAACCGGCAAAACGGCCAGCGAAACAGGTATCAAAAAGGCCGAACACGATGCACTAAAACGTGCCGCTGTAAAATTCGGCATCGCCCGTGAGCTGTATAAGAAGGAATTCGATCTGGTCGTTCAGGAAGACGTAGTTCAAATCAATGAACCACGTCAGTTCAGCGATCCGATCGCCAGAAGCCTCGGCGACATGGTCACGGCGAAACAGCTCGGCATGATCCGTGCGATCTCACGCGAAGGCGATCTAGATGCCGAGCAGGAATGCATGCAATTGCTCAAATGCCATGTCGATGAGCTTTCGAAACGCGCCGCGTCCGATCTGATTGAACATCTACAGACATTACAGCGAAACGCCGGTGCCTCGACACCAATGCGTCGAGCAGGATAGGTGCCAAAATCGGCACACGCGAAGTTTTGAGCTGCGGATTGACCCGTCCGCCTTACTCCATAAGGCAGAAAATGCTTCCACCCGCAGCTCAAAATACTTTTTCGCCTCCCGCAAAACTAATTCCCTACGCCTTGCGTAATGAACCGCATTCGGAGAATATAGGGAAACTTTTTCGTAAACCAACTAAAGGAGATGGCATGATGAATTAAACGGTGGCGATGTACTCTGATGTTGAAAGACGTTGGAGTAGAGAGGCTTGAAGCTGAATTTTTTCATGCGGCTATTTGACCGCGTAAAGGAGACTAACTCCGATCCCGCTTCTCGCC
>JANLTF010000227.1:0-3443 GCA_031362825.1 Acidobacteriota bacterium
CCATCCCGTTGCCAAAGAACCAGACGCCTTCGAGCAGCGGGTTGCCGCCTATTATCGAACCGACCGGAAAGCCCGTAACCGTAGCTGGATTGAGGATGTTGGTCAGCATTACCGCACCTGAGGCAAACGAAAAGGCACCGAGCAACGGGGCACCGATGCGTTTGGCGATGTCGCGTTCGAAGGCAACGCGTTCGGCGTCGGCTTCTGTGAGTTGGCCTTTGGCGATCATGTCTTCGCGGCGTTTGAGATAGCCGTCGAACTGCTCGGCGAGCTTTTTGACCGACCATGTCGGTATCGCCGAATTTAAGAGCCAGTGCGAACTGATTCCCGTAAAAACAACACCAAGCCCCGCACCGATCGCCATCGAAACGCCGGTCGTCGCGGCCCGAACAGGATCTTCCGCAGCCCAATCAACAGCTTTCTTAGCCGACTTAAGTCCGGCGTCGAGCGTCGCCGAAACGGACGAACCAAACCCGACGACCTTCGCGACTCGCTTTGTGTTCGTGCTTGCCGCATCATAGGCATCGTCAAAAATATCTCCGGCTCTATCGACAACATCAACGACCGCTGAGCCGGCCTTTTGCCCGGCATCGACCGCGACATCACGGACGGGTTCGCTTACGTTCCACGCCGATTTGGCGGTATCGGTAGCGGTATTGATAACATCGCCCGCAACCTTAACGGCTTGCTTCCCGACCTCGGTTTTCTCGGCCTCGGTCTTAACGTATTCGGCACCTTTTTGCGCTGTGTCATATACCACGCGGGCTCCGCCCTCGATCTTTTCTTTTAGCCCAAGCTGAGAATCGATCTCCTCAAACTTCTCGGTCGCTTTCTTTTGCCAGCGGTCAAATCTCTCTTTATAATCGCTCATATCAGTTTCCTTTTTTCTCGCAAACTCTCTAATCAAATACGTTCTGACGCTTGTGATAGTTCGCTCATATTGGCCTAAGCTATCATTGCATCGTTGAACGCCGGATTCAATAGATTTTTGCGGGAAATTTGGTATTCTTACTTCTCATATGCCTTTAGTAAAATGCCCCAATTGCGGGAAAGAAGTAGAATTTAGCGGCAACGAATTTCGGCCGTTTTGCTCTGAAAGGTGCAAGCTGCTTGATTTTGGAGCTTGGGCGGACGGCGATTATAGTTTGCCGGCAGAGACGGCTGATCTTTCGGACGAAGACCTAGACGCGATCGAAAAGGCGTCTGAGGAAAGTGACAAGTATGAATGACCTCGGGTTCTTTTTTGACGTGGCACCGCTCGGCGGCGGTATCGGTGTGATCGCAGGCGTTGTCTTTTTGCTGATCTGTCTCGCGGCGGCATACATCGCTTTTCGAATGCTCAAAAAGTCTGTGAAGATGGCGTTCCGGCTGATCATTGTTGGAGTGATCGTCCTGATCGCGATCGTCGGCAGCGTATCTTTTTGGTGGCTAAGTACAAGCAAATCGCCGAGGCCGGGCCTGACGCGTCCGGCCGCGAACGCAAGGCCTCAGCAATCGCCTGTCTAGCCGCCGATGGAAATGAGCTCTCCATCCGAAGAAAAAACCGGCTGGCGCCGCTACCTTTCGATGCCTCGAAACGTATTGGCGCTGAGCGTCGTCAGCTTTCTAAACGACACCTCGAGCGAGATCATCTATCCTCTTTTGCCCGCGTTTCTGGCACTTGCTCTCGGAGCGTCGCCATTCGCGATCGGCCTTATCGAGGGCTTTGCCGAATCGGTCGCGAGCCTCCTCAAGTTATTTTCCGGCTATCTCAGTGACAAATTCGGCACTCGAAAGCTGCCTGTTTTTCTCGGCTATTCGCTCGCCGCGATCATGCGACCGTTTCTTGCGTTTGTAACGAGCTGGCCGCAGGTGCTGGTCGTTCGGATGACGGACCGCGTCGGCAAGGGTATCCGCGGTGCCCCGCGTGATGCGCTGATCGCTGAGAGCGTGCCTAGATCGGAACGCGGTTTTGCGTTTGGATTTAACCGGGCAGCCGATCATATGGGAGCGGTATTTGGCCCTATCGCGGCGTTTTTACTGCTGATGATCTTTGCTGTCGATCCGCAGGATCCGACTCTTCGCGAATACCAGCAAGTCTTCCTGTTTGCATCAGTTCCGGTTGTGTTCGGCCTTTTGGTGATCGCATTTTTTGTTAAAGAAAACGCGAAAAAGCCCGTTGCTGCTACGCCGACGCCGATCAAGTTTTCACTGGCTGGTTTCGATGGCAATTTCAAACGATATCTCGTCGTGGTCGCAGTATTCACCTTGTCCAATTCGACCGACGCATTTCTTTTGCTTCGGGCGACGCAGGCTGGGATCTCACCAGCGGTTTTGCCGCTGCTTTGGATGACGCTGCATTTTAGTAAAGTCGTGTTTTCGCTGATCGGCGGCGGGCTGTCTGATCGATTTGGGCGCAAGCAACTGATAATCACCGGATGGCTGATCTATGCAGCCGTTTACGCCGGATTTTCGTTTGTAAACGCCCCGTGGCAGTGCTGGATACTGTTCGTCATCTACGGAGCCTATTTTGGCCTGACCGAGGGCGTCGAAAAAGCATTCGTCGCCGACATGGTGCCAGAGGACAAACGCGGCACGGCATACGGCCTCTACAATCTAGCCTTCGGCATCACCGTCTTCCCGGCGTCGCTCCTCTTCGGCCTGCTCTGGAACGAATTCGGCGTCGCGACCGCGTTCCTGACAAGTGCAGGCGTCTCGATCGTCGCAATTTTTATGTTAATGACGATCCGTTCCGAAAACACGGAACAACCAACAACCTAGAGACCACCGTCCATCTCGTTTTCCCAATGATCGACCACCGAATTTGCGCGTTTTGGTGGTGAACCAAATGTGTTTTTTTATGTGTCGGAATTTTTTGGGGTTGAATTGTGGTACGTACCACAATTTTTTCAACAAATTTGAGAAAAACGAGTAAAAGTGGGTGTTTGGTGCCGCGTTTTTGGGGCTTGGTGCCGCGTTTTTGAGGCTTGGTTACGCGAAAATCGAGCCTGGTAACGTCGAAAATTGGCCTGGTGCCGCGGCGCAAAATGCGTGGCACCAACCGTGTTTTGGGTGCAGAAATCAAAAACAGCACAACTTTCCGCCCCCAGCCGCCGCCGCTAAGAGTAACGAGAGCACCGACCGTTCCGATTGTTTCGACCACCACCCAGGCGGCTCAAGCTTCTCGTGATGCGAGGATAAGACAGTTCTATTCTGAGGTTAGCCGCCGTAGAGGCCGCTCAACATTCCTCAATAATTTTCTTGTCTAGTTTAAGCGAAGGTGCCATAATATGGGCACAAACTTTTTTTTGTTGACCCTTTCGAAAGCGATGTTCTTACTAGTTGCGAAAATAACTCGTATTCCACGAGAGATTCCGATGGGCACTGAGTCAACTCACGTAGGCGGAATTTTGTTCTTTGGATCAGTTTCGTTCGAAGAGCGTTTCGCTACCTATAATTGCAGG
>JANLTF010000279.1:0-4172 GCA_031362825.1 Acidobacteriota bacterium
CAGTCGCGGAACCGTTGCGAGCACAAAGAACGGCAGAGCAAACACCGTCGAAAAGATGAGCATCCCAAGCAAAGGCATTTTCCAGTCGCCCTGCGCGGTCGATACGAGCAGCGTTCCGATAAACGGCGAGGTGCATGTAAAAGACGTCAGTGTAAACGTCAGTCCCATGAGCAACGCCCCAACGTAGGCACTGCCCTTCCCCTCTTCGGTTCGCGTTATCTGATCGAGCTTGGTCAGTAGCGATGACGGCACGGTGATCTCGTAAAAGCCGAATAGATTGAACGCAAAAAATAAAAATATGGCGCCGATGACCAGATTTACCCACGGATTCGCGGCGAACAAATTGATCCCCGCCGCACCAAATGCGACTGCGAGAAGCATTCCAAGCAATGAAAAGGTCGCGATGATTCCGACGGAATAAACTGTCGCCAATTTGATCGTCCGCCCACGGTCGCCATCCGAATGCTTCATGAAATATGAAACAGTGATCGGGATCATCGGGAAAACACAGGGCGTCAGAAGGGAGATCGCTCCGAACGTGATCGCCAGCCATATAAACGCCCAGAGATCGGTGGCTTGCGGATTGGTTGATGTTATTTGGACGTTTGTTGGCGAAGATTGGACACTGCTCGTCGTCGTTTGAGCACTCGGAGTTCGCTTTACATCTTCAAAACCAGTGGTCGTGACACGCACCGTCTTTGGCGGCAGACATCGTGTCGCGTCGCAGACCTGATATCTAACATCGATCGCAATCGCATCCGCAGTCGTATCGGCTATGCTTTTTAACGGAACCTTGAACGTTGCGGTGTTATCGAAAAAATATGTTTCGAGCGGTTTGCCGTCGATTATGAAATTATTGTCGGGCTTGAATATCGGTTTTGACGACGTGATCTTGCCGCTGATCTCAAATGGCTTGCCCTCGCTTACTTTGATCGTCGTCGCAAACGGCCCGCCAGGAGGCTGTTCGAGCGCATAAAGATGCCAACCTTCTTCGATCTGAGCTTTTAGTTCCGCATTGATGCCAACGCCAGTTTTTAGCTCTTTACTCCTGGCATCGGTCGTCAGGCTCCAACTTGCCGGATTCTGAGCAAATACGGCGGTTGACAGCAGAACAATGACAAATATTATTCGAAGAACAGTACTGCTCATAAGGGCAAGATCTAAATCAAAACTATAACATTTTCAATCTTGGCGGGCATGCCTTCTCTCGTCAACCCGACGCGTTCACAAAAGGTAAGACCAATTGCGACAGCAAACTTTTGCAGAAACCACGGCGGTCGCTTATAATACCGCCTTTGCATTTATTGCAGATATTCGCGTTTTTATTCCGACGGAGGATTTGATTTTGCCAAAAGCAGCAACCAGTTCAAAAACAGCCGCGAAGCCGGCGAAAATGTCGGCCAACGGCACCGGCAAGACTAACGGGAAAGCGGCAAAGACGGCTGATTTTACCGATTTTGTCGAAGTCGAACAGGCCAAGGCCGAGTTCAACGCCCGTCGTACCACGCAGATCGCATCGATCAAGAAAACAGACAAGAAAGTGCTCCATGCGATGCTATATCAGATGGTTCTCGGCCGCCGTTTCGAGGAAAAATGTGCCGAGGTCTATCGAATGGGCAAGATCGGCGGCTTTTGCCATCTATACATTGGCCAGGAAGCAATCGGCGTCGGTTCGATGATGTCTCTAAAGCCCGATGACATGGTCATTACGGCCTATCGCGACCACGTTCAGGCGATGATCAAGGGAATGACGCCGGAATCGGTTATGGCAGAGCTTTACGGCAAAGCCGGCGGCTGTGTCGGCGGCAAAGGCGGATCGATGCACATGTTTTCGAAGGAACTCGAATTCTACGGCGGCCACGGCATCGTCGGCGGCCAGATCGGTGTCGGAACCGGCATGGCCTATGCCGCAAAATACAAGAATTCAGGCCAGGTCGTTCTTTGCTTTTTTGGCGAAGCCGCGGTAAATCAGGGCATTTTTCACGAATCTCTAAACATGGCTCAGCTATGGAAGCTTCCCTGCATCTTCATCTGCGAAAACAACCAATACGGCATGGGAACTTCGCAGGCGAGGGCGATGTCTTCGCGAAGCATCGCCAAAAAAGCCGAAGCCTTTGAAATGGCGAACGAATTTGTTGACGGAATGGATGTAATGGCCGTTCGCGAAGCAACTCAGCGAGCGATCGACCGTGCCCGTAAAGATGGTTCGCCGACATTGCTCGAAATCAGGGCGTATCGTTACATGGGCCATTCAATGTCAGATCCCGGAAATTACCGTACCCGCGACGAGATCCTAAAATATCAGGAACGCGACCCGATCGTCCTATTTATGGACAGCCTGAAAGAAGCCAAAGTTTTTGGCGACAAGGATTTTGAGAAGATCGAGGCGGAAGCAGCGGAGGCTGTTGCAGCGGCAGTTAAGTTCGCCGACGAAAGCCCGTATCCGGATGAGAGCGAACTGATGACGCATGTTTATGCGGATTGAACGAAGCGTGCACCTTGTAACTAATGCTGAATTCGTTCGCAAATCGATCGTATCGCGTGCCGTTCGCTGGCAGTGACGGGCTAAAGCGAAATTACAGTCAGGCCGGTCAGGATCTTTTTGTCCTGTCCATGCTTGACGGTAAACAGAGTGGTGTTTTCCTCGACCTCGGCTGTAACCAGCCGATCCTGATGAACAATACCTATCTCTTAGAAAGCGAATTTGGCTGGAAAGGGCTCTGTGTTGATATCGATGAGAAGTTTTTTGATCTTTTTGTCTTTCGAAGGGCGCAAACGTTGGCGGCCGATTGTACTAAGCTCGATTGGGATGCCGTAATTGAACGGCTCGGAACCAAGACGATCGATTACCTTTCGCTCGACTTGGAACCGCCTTTGGCCACGATGGAATGCCTTGGATCGATTCCTTTTGAAAAGATCAAATTCGGCGTGATCACATTCGAACACGACGCGTACCGGGCCGGCGAAACCGTGCGAGAACAATCGCGAGAATTGTTGGATAAAATTGGATACGTACGGATCGCTGCGGACGTAAAGCTCGAAGGATTGGAGTTTGAAGACTGGTACTATCATCCCGACCTGGTGGACGTTGAGAGGTGTGAAGGCCTAAGAGGCCGCAAACAAGATTGGAAAGACGTGCTCTTTATCTAGACGACCCAGTTATTGAATTATATGGCAGTTTTGACTATTCGTGATGCCTTGAATCAGGCGTTGCGCGAAGAAATTTTGAGAGACGAGAACGTCTTCGTCATGGGCGAAGAGGTTGCTGAGTATGATGGCGCTTATAAGGTGACTCGCGGGCTCTGGAAGGAGTTTGGCGATAAGCGTGTCGTCGATACGCCGATCACGGAGCTTGGTTTTGCTGCGGTCGGAGTCGGTGCAGCGATGGCGGGATTAAGGCCTGTTATCGAGTTTATGACCTGGAACTTCTCGATCCTCGCCGCCGACCAGATCATCAATCACGCGGCGAAGATGCTATATATGTCGGGCGGCCAGTTCAAAGTGCCGATCGTTTTCCGTGGTCCGAACGGATCTGCGTATCAGGTCTCATCGCAACATTCACAGGCACTTGAGGCGTTTTATGCGAATTTTCCGGGATTAAAGGTTGTGATGCCTTCGACCGCCGCAGATGCTAAAGGTTTGCTCAAATCGGCGATCCGCGATGACAATCCGATCGTTTTCCTCGAGCAGGAACGCATGTACGGAATGAAGAGCGAGGTGCCCGAGGACGATGATTTCACGATTCCGCTGGGCGTCGACGACATCAAACGCGAAGGAACCGACTGCACGATCGTCGCCCGTTCGATGACAGTGCCGCTTGCTTTGCAGGCTGCCGAGTTGATCCAAAGTGAATTTGACGTCTCGGTCGAAGTCATCGACCCGCGAACGATCAAGCCACTCGACATCGACACAATCGTCAACTCGGTAAAAAAGACCAACCGTCTGGTCATCGCCGAAGAATCCCACTCGTTCGCCAGCGTCGCGGCCGAGATCACCTATCAGGTCATGGACACCGCGTTCGACTACCTCGACGCCCCGATCAAACGCATCTCGACGGTCGAAGCCCCGATGCCCTACGCCAAAAATCTCGAGGCGTTGGCGTTGCCCGATGTAGCGAAGATCGTCGCGTCTGTTTAGGAAGTTTGCTATCTCTTAATCCGCAGGCGTGACTG
>JANLTF010000290.1:0-2986 GCA_031362825.1 Acidobacteriota bacterium
CTGTCAGGCAGCACGCTCGCTGCGACGCTCGATAGTGTGAACGGCGAAGTATATGTCGTTTCCGACGCTCAGACCCGCCAACTGATCGGCGGCGAACAGCTTAAGAAAGGCGAACATGTTCGCACGGCAAAAGATTCGAACGCGGTGCTTCGGCTAGCCGACGGTTCAACTGTTGAGATGCGCGAGCGGTCTGAGTTCTCGGTGACCGAAAATATGCGCGGCGTGACTGTCAAGCTCGATCGCGGCGATGTGATCGTCGAGGCAGCAAAGCAGCATAACGGCCGTCTTTATGTACAGACGCCCGACTCGCTCGTCTCCGTGAAGGGAACGATCTTTGCGGTCGAAAGCGGAACCAAAGGTTCGCGCGTTTCGGTTGTCGAAGGCGAAGTAAGAGTAAATCACGCCGGCAAAGACGAAACACTCTTGCCCGGCGATCAAACCACGACCAGTCCTGCACTCGAAAAAACGCCGGTTGTCCAAAACGTAGCGTGGAGCCGAAATGCCTCGCGTTATGCGAGCCTCGTCACCGAACTTGCGAAACTGCGGACCGAGATCAACCAAAAGGTTGCTCGCCCCGGCGTTCGCCACACCTCGCGTTTTCTCGATCTCGTGCCTGAGAACACTGTGTTCTACGCGGCTTTGCCGAACCTGAGCGAAACTCTCGCCCAGTCACAAAAGATCATGCAGGACCGCATCAAACAGAATCCGGCCCTTGCCGACTGGTTCAAAGGCAAACATGAAGGCATCAACTCGCAGTTGATGACGCGTGTTCACGAATTTGGTTCGCAGCTTGGCGACGAGATTGTCGTAACAGCCGAGATGGACGTGACCAAGCGCGAGCCGAGCGGAATTCTAGTGCTCGGCGAAATAAAGAATGCAGCAAGTTTCCGCACATATCTCGACGAGCAGGTTGCGCGATTCGCAAAAGAGTCAGGCGACATGCCGAACGTTCGCATCATCGACGACCCTATGACAGCAACGGTAACGGCGAAACCAGCAACCACGAAATCTAATGCTTCCGGTGAGAATAAAACGACACGAGAGGAGCTCTTGGTCTGGATCAACGACGATATCTTCGCCGCGTCACCGCAGATCGAGAGTCTTCGCGGACTCGCAACGACGCTGAAAGCCCCCGGAGTCAACCGATTTGCTAATTCATCGTTCCACCAGCGGATCACTGATGTTTACAGGGACGGTGCCGGACTTTTGGTCGCCGCCGACCTTGAAAAGATCGTCGCCCAGGCGGCAGGCAAGACCGCGACGCCTGACGAGCAGCGTCATGTCGAAGGCCTCAAACAGCTTGGCGTGATGAACCTCAAGCATTTCGTCGTTGAGCAAAAGGAAGTTGGCGGCAAGACGTTGAGCCGAGCCGCGTTGACCTTCAACGAAGCTGATCGCGGCATCGCCTCGTGGCTCGCGGCTCCGGGTTCGATGGGTGCTTTAGACTTTATCTCGCCGAACGCAAATGTCGCCACCGCCTTTGTGGTCAAAGAACCGGCTTTGCTGGTTGACGACCTGATCGGATTTCTGGAGAAGGTCCAGCCCGAGGTTCGCACTCAGCTTCAGGAGATCGAGAAGCAGCAGGGCATAAGCATCCGCGACGACTTTGCGGCACCTCTCGGCGGTGAGTTTGCCTTTGCGATCGATGGACCTATACTACCGACGCCCTCGTGGAAAGTGATACTCGAAGTTCACGACGAAGCAAAATTGCAGAACACCTTCGAGCGTGTGATTGAAAAACTCAATCAGTTTTCGGTGCTGCACGGCAAAGGCCGGCTGAGCGTTGAGAACTCCGCATCAGGCGACCGAACGTTTTATGCAATTCGATCTGCCGATGCCGGGCTCGAAGTGCACTACACCTTCGCAAACGGTTATCTCGTGGCTGCCCAGACGCGTGCTTTGCTCGAACAGTCGATCAGCAATCGTGCCTCGGGCAACACGTTGGTCCGTTCGTCGAGATTCATCAGCACGCTGCCGCAGGATGGTAACGCGAACTTTTCGGCGATCTTTTATCACGATCTGGCACCGCTCCTTGGCCCACTCGCGGAAAGGCTGAAGAATACCGCCGATGGACAGAAGCTTGCCTCGATCGATGCGAATGCTCCACCGACCCTGGCATACGCATACGCGCAGGGCGACCGGATCACGCTTTCGGCGAACACCGAAGGCGGTGCTTTCGGCCTCAGCCCGGCGAGTCTTCTCGGCATGCCCAATTCATTCGATATGCAGCACATTTTAATGAACGCAATGGGAGATAAAGACGTACAGAAGTCTGAATGATTCCTATTAAGCGCTAACTAACACTCAACCGGCGGACGAAATAAAGCGTCCGTCGGTTTTTTATCGTATTATGCGAAGGGTCACATTTCTGATCTATAAAGGCTGACAGCGAAATGAGCAGTGTCATCGAACTCGAACAACTAAGCGTCACGTTCGGCAAGCGTCCGATCCTGAGATCGCTCGACGGCGTGCTCAATGGCCGCGCAATTGGTTTGTTAGGGCCAAACGGTGCCGGCAAGACTACGCTTATCCATACGCTGCTCGGGTTTCACCCGCCGACATCGGGGACGGCACGTATTTTTGGGCAGGACATCACGACGGACGCAAAGCACGTGCGAGCCGCCGTCGGATACATGCCCGAGCGCGATTCGTTTATCGCGAAGATGTCTTGCGTTCATTTTGTTCGGCTGATGGCCGAACTCTCAGGCATTCCCGCAGATCATGCGCTTGAACGTGCCCACGAGGCTCTCTTTTACGTCGGCCTCGGCGAAGCGCGTTATCGCCCGGTCGACAGTTACTCCTTGGGAATGAAGCAGCTTGCAAAGCTCGCTCAGGCGATCGTTCACGGGCCCAAATTGATAATCCTGGACGAACCGACCAACGGCCTCGATCCGCCGACACGCAATCGCATGATCGCGCTCATCCGGCAGATACGTGATGGCGGACGGGCACGCATTCTCTTGTCTTCGCATTTGCTTCGCGATGT
>JANLTF010000291.1:0-1866 GCA_031362825.1 Acidobacteriota bacterium
TTTGCCGCGTACGCTAATCCGCCATCCAAAGTCAATAAAGGGCAACCGCGATCTGACGCACAAGCGATCATATAGGCGTCATAAGCATAGACTTTGTGCTTATCAACTATTTCCAGCGTTTGTTTTAATTCAACATCAACCAAATTGATCGGAATCTGTTCGTAGATCTCAATCGCCGCGGTCGCCTGTTCCAGAGTAATGCGTCCGCGTTTGATCATCGCCGAAAATGCATTGCCGATCTCCCAATACAATGAATACGGTGCAACCAAGTCATAGCCTTGCGTTTTGGCGATCAAAAAAGGCTTTTCAGGCTCATTTGCAATAACGGCGATAATTGTTGATGTGTCTGCGACTAACTCCATAATTCCACACTTACAACTTTACCAAATAGACGTGCCTCTCTGGTGAATTTCTTAACACAACGCCAAGCCCGCATCCAATGCCTCGATGACTTTGTCGATCGAATCGGTGGTTGAGTTGAGCATGACGCCGGTGCGGATTACGTTGCCGTAGAGGCCGCCTTTGCCGATGAGGACGCCCTGGCGTTTGGTTTCTTCGAAGACGCGAAGGACGAGGTCGGGGGCCGGTTCTTTGGTTTGGCGGTCCTTAACGAGTTCGAGGCCCTGCATCAAGCCCATGCCGCGAACGTCGCCGATGCAGGCGTATTTTTCCTGCAATTTGAGCAGCTCATTATGGAAATAATCGCCGACGACGCGGGCGTTTGTACGGAGGTCGTCTTCTTCGATGACGTTAATAACGGCGAGTCCCACGGCCGACGAAACAGGATTTCCGCCAAACGTCGAAAACGTCAGCCCTGGGAACGCATCGGCGACCTCGGGCGTTGCGATCGTCCAACCGATCGGCACGCCGTTGCCCATGCCTTTGGCCGAAGTGATGATGTCCGGCTCGACGCCCCAATGCTCGATGCCAAACCATTTGTCACCCGTGCGGCCCCACGCGGCCTGAACTTCGTCAGAGATAAACAGCCCGCCGTGGCTGCGTGCGATCTCGGCGACTCGCGGGAAATACTCTTTGGGCGGAATGATGAATCCGCCGACGCCGAGGATCGTCTCCGCCATGAACGCCGCGATGTTGCCCGTCGTCGTCGTGTTGATGATCTCTTCGACGTCGTCCGCACAAGCGACGCCGCACGAAGGGTATTCGAGTTTGAACGGACACCGGTAACAATACGGCGCCGCCGCATGAACAACACCCGCAACCTGCGACGCGATCGGTTTCCAAGTCTTATGCCCGATCGTTGACAAAGCCGTTGCGGAGCGTCCCGCATAACTGTGTCGCAGCACAACGATCTCGTTATTCCCTGTCGCGATCTTGGCCGCGAGTATGGCAGTGTCGTCAGCCTCGGTTCCGCTGTTCGAGAAGAATGACTTCTTCAAATTCCCCGGCGTGATCTCTGCCAACTTCTCTGCGAGGTCGCCTTGCGGTTCGTTCGCATAGAGGGTGGACATATGAGCGATCTTATCGACCTGATCCTTCCACGCGGCATTGACACGCGGATTCGCATGACCAACACTCACGGTCAGCACACCGCCAAAGGCATCAAGATACTTATTGCCCTGATCATCCCAGACATACTCGCCCTCACCTTTGACTAAAGCCAGCGGCTCTTGATAGTAAGTGGCAACTGCCGGGAAAAGAAATTCCTTGTGCTTTTCGATAGCACTCTTTAACGGTGATGTTTGTTCTGCTTGTGTCATATATTTTGGTGCGCGAAAAAACGCGAAAAGAGTAAGGTATTCTACTCCAGTTTCGCGTTTTTCGGCTAGTTTACTTTTCTTATCCTGTCGATTGGACAGCTTGCTCGACCTGTGCGGCCACGAACAATGAGCGGCTTTTCTATTTTCT
>JANLTF010000294.1:0-3602 GCA_031362825.1 Acidobacteriota bacterium
TGACGAAGGACAAGGCGAGTGAATCTAACACTGAATATGCTCAAGGCGGCGTGGCGGTTGTTTTGTCGGACGATGATAACGCGGAACTGCACGAGGGCGATACTCTGGTTGCGGGAGCCGGACTTTGCGACGAGCAGGCAGTCGAGACGTTAGTCACCGAAGGCACGAAATACATAAAACAGCTCATCGACTGGGGCGGCGAATTTGACCGCGAGGGCGGCAATCTTGTCTTCACACAGGAGGCGGCACATTCCCGCCGTCGGATCATCCACGCCAACGGCGATTCGACCGGAGCAGAATTCGTCCGCTCGCTGATCGCCCGTGCAGGCGTCGAAAAGGCCATCAATCTGACGCCGTTTGCCAATACCGAGAGCCTGATCGTCCGCGACGGAAGTTGTGTTGGCGTGCGGTTTCTCGATCCTGTTCTTCGTGCTCCGCGTGAGATATATGCGAAAGCCGTCATCATGTGTACGGGCGGTGCCGGACAGCTTTACCAGCACACAACAAATCCGCCCGTCGCTACGGGCGACGGTATGGCAATGGCGTATTTCGCCGGTGCCGAGATGGCGGACATGGAATTTATCCAATTCCATCCTACGGCATTGAATCTCGAAGGAGCACCAAGGTTTCTTCTCTCCGAGGCGATGCGCGGCGAGGGCGGCATACTTAGAAATAAATACGGCGAACGCTTTATGCCGAACTACGACGAACGCTCCGAACTTGCCCCGCGTGACATTGTCGCCCGTTCGATCGTTGCCGAAATGCGCCGAACAGGAACGCGAACAGTCTTCCTCGACATGTCTTCGATGACCGAGGAATTTCTTAGGCACCGCTTCCCAAAGATCTACGACACTTGCAAAATGTACGGCCTCAACATCGCCACCGACCCGCTGCCGGTCTCGCCCGCGTCGCACTACTGCATGGGCGGCATCCGCACGGACCTCTGGGGCCGAAGCACGCTTCCGGGACTTTACGCGGCGGGCGAAGTCACGTGTACGGGAGTTCACGGTGCGAATCGATTGGCATCGAATTCCCTGCTGGAAGGTTTAGTTTTCGGCGCGCGGGCCGGAACCGCCGCAGTTGACGACAGCCGCCAGTTTTCAGTTGCCAGTCGTCAGTTTTCGGACGAAGACCAAAGACCAAAGGCCAAAGACCAAAAGCCGTTTCTTTCAACAGCCGTTCGCAAGCGGGTCAAACGCATCATGTGGGAACGCGTCGGAATATTGCGTGACAAAGAATCCCTAACTCGCGCGATCAAAGAATTTGACCAGATAGCCGCCGCTAACCTGAGTACGTCATCTAGAAACTTTGTCACCTTAGCCAAGCTCGTCGCGGCCGGTGCCCTCTGGCGCGAGGAATCTCGTGGCGGGCATTATCGTAATGATTTTCCCGAGCAGGATGACAGATTCAAGGTCCATTCGATACAGCGGAAGGGCGAGGACATCTCGTCATCGAAAAGTATAACTTTTTCGCGTGAAAATGTTGTATAATTCCTGAGTTTCGATAATCAATTTATTTCAGAGCGGCTCCCCGTCACGGAAGTTTATGGAATTTAGCGCCACAACCCTCAATCTCGCGTCGATCATCACGCACAATGCAAAGCTGTCGCCGGACAACGAAGCGATCGTCTGGGACAACGTCCGCCTGACCTACGGCGAACTCGACCGTCTGTCGAACCGCGTCGCCAACGCCCTCACCGAAATGGGCATCGGCCATGGTGATAAGGTCGCACTCAATTGCATAAACATCCCTTATTTTCCCGTCGTCTATTACGGCATTATGAAAGCCGGAGCCGCGGTCGTGCCGCTGTGCGTTTTGTTCAAGGCCGCCGAGATCGAATACCATCTTCGCGATTCCGACGCCAAGGCCGTGTTCGTATTCGAAGGCAGTGCCGAACTGCCGATGCTGATCTCGACCAAAGCGGCGTTCGATGCGGTCGAATCTTGCGAGCATCTGATCGTGATGACCGCCGACATGATGGGCGCGTCGCCCTTGGAAGAACACAAAACGCTGACGCAGATCACGTTCGACAAGTCCGAAGAGTTCGAGATGTATCCGACGAGCCCGAACGACACCTGCGCGATTCTGTACACATCCGGTACGACCGGCCAGCCAAAGGGAGCCGAGCTCACGCACCTTAATCTCTGGTCAAATGTCGTCACGACGTACAGCATCCACATGCCGTTGCTGGATTTTACCGATCAACAGCAAAAGACGTGTCTGATCACCCTACCGCTGTTTCACACGACCGGCCAGACGGTGCAGATGAACACTCAGCTCTATGGCGGCAACCGAGTAGTGCTGCTCCCGCGATTCGAGCCGCGGGCAACGCTTGATACGATGATGGCCGAAAAGGTCAATTTCTGGGTCGGCGTCCCGACAATGTACTGGGCCTTACTGCAATACGTCAAAGAAAACGATTACGATATCAGCCATATCGCCGACAACATGAAGGTATGCACATCCGGCGGTGCCCCGATGCCCGTCAATCTGATGAAGGAGTTTCACGAGAAATTCGGCGTTCGGGTGATGGAGGGCTACGGCTTGAGCGAAACGTCTCCCCTCGCGACAACCAATCATTTTGAAAGGCCGTCGAAACCCGGCACGGTCGGCCAGGCGATCTTTGGCGTCGAAGTCAAATGTTTTGACGACAACGATAACGAAGTCCCTCCCGGCGAGCGGGGCGAGATCGTCATCCGCGGCACGAACGTGATGAAAGGCTACTACAAACGCCCCGAGGCGACCGCCGAGGCGTTCCGCAGCGGCTGGTTTCACACCGGCGACATCGGCGTCATGGACGACGAAGGCTATCTCTCGATCGTCGACCGCAAAAAAGACATGATCCTCCGAGGCGGCTACAATGTCTATCCTCGTCAGCTCGAAGAGGTCATCATCACGCACCCCGCCGTCAGCCTCGTGGCCGTCATCGGCATCCCCGACGACCGCCTCGGCGAAGAAGTAAAGGCCTTCGTCGTCCTAAATCAAGGTCACGAACTAACCCGCGAAGAGTTCATCGAATGGTGCCGCAGCCAGATCGCCGCCAATAAATACCCGCGAAAGGTCGAATTCCGCGACAGCCTCCCCATCGGCAACACCGGAAAGATATTCAAACGCGCGCTGAAGGAAGAAATCTCGGCATAAGACATAATAAGCCCGCGCATTGTGTCTATGCTCGCGAGCAAAAGGTCTTCGTGCACGCACAAACTGTCTTCGTGCACGCACAAACTGTCTTCGTGCACGCACAAAAGGTCTCCGTGCACGCACAAAATGTCTCCGTGCACGCACAAAATGTCTCCGTGCACGCACAAAGTGTCTTTGTGCACGCACGCAAGGTCTCCGTGCACCCATTTTATCTCGCCTTGCCCGCACATCGTGACAAATCCGCCGCTGTTTTTCCGCCAATTGACTTTAGTTCCGTGCTAATCGGATAATTTTAAGATGAAACCCCGCTTCAAGCTTATAATTGTCCTCTGTATCGCTGTATTCGCCGCGTGCTCGCCTGCGAAGACCTCGCGCTATTCGATCCAAAACAGCAAAACCTACGAGGCGTCGCTCTTCAAACAGAACTGCGCCATCTGCCACGGCCCAGAGGGCGAAGGCCG
>JANLTF010000345.1:0-6980 GCA_031362825.1 Acidobacteriota bacterium
CGGGCTATGACGACGCGGTGTTCAAGGACGGGCCGCCTCCGATGGCGCCCGGCAGCCCGCCTTCGCGCTGGCTCGTTGACCCGCCGGCCAACACCGGAGCCAAGGTCGTCCTGACGGACACGGATCACTATTCGCCCATGAAGAGTGACGCGCTGTGGGCCTGGAAGTCCTTCCTGCGCGGGCATCACCCGGTCCTGTATGACCTGGGGATCATCAATGGCGTGCACCCGCCCGACCCGACGGTGGCCGTGGGCGCGCCGTCCTACGCGTCGTTGGAGCCGGCTCGGCTCGCCATGGGAGACACTCTTCGCTTCGCCCGACGGATGCACCTCATGGAGATGGCGCCGCACGACGAGCTCAGCTCGACGCGCTACGTGCTGGCACGTCCAGGCCAGGAGTACCTCGTGCTCCAGCCCAGTCTGTCCGCTGAGCCATTCTCCATCACCGTGGCCCCCGGCACTTACGAGGTCGAATGGTTCAACGTGGCCACCCGCGAGACGTTGGCGGCCGACAACGTGGAGATTGACGGCTCAGCCGCGAGGCGCATGAGTGCTCCGTTCGGGTCAGGCCCCGTCGTGTTGTATCTGACGAGGGCCGTGAACAGCGAAGGTGTGACCGAGGGACCCGAACATGGTGTCCGACCGGGCATGTAGAGAACGCGCCGACGGCTCCGACTCCACCCTGAACGCCCTTCCGAGGGCCAAACACCAGGAGCTGACCATGTCTCACCAGAAGATCACTACCTACCTTTGGTTCAACGACAATGCCGAGGCGGCCGCCTCGTTCTACACGTCCGTGTTTCCCGAGTCGCGCGTGACGAACGTCGTTCGCTGGGGCGAGGGCGGGCAGGCGCCCCAAGGCACGGTCATGAGCGTCGAATTCGAGCTGGCGGGCCAGGCCTACATCGCCCTCAACGGCGGCCCGCACTTCAGCTTCACACCGGCGATTTCTCTGTTCATCTCGTGCGACTCGCAGGCGGAGGTCGATGCATACTGGGCAAAGCTGCTGGCCGGGGGTGGCACGCCGTCGCAGTGCGGATGGCTGACGGATCGGTTCGGCCTCTCATGGCAAGTGGTGCCGACCGCGCTGCTGCGCTTGATGGGCGATGCTGATCCGAAGGCGTCTGGTCGAGTGGCGCAGGCGCTGATGCAGATGACCAAAATCGACGTCGCGGCGCTCGAGTGCGCTCATGCCTCGAGTCCCTCACGCTGACCAGGAGTGCGACGATGAAGTACATGCTGATGATGAACGCACCCGCTGGCACGCAGTTCGCGATCGCCTCGTGGCCCGTGGCCGATGTTCAGGCGCACATCGCCTTCATGCGGACGTTCGCCCGGACACTGTCGCAGGCGGGCGAGCTGGTGGCGGCCGAAGGGCTGAGCGGACCGGACCAGGCCACCGTCGTGCGGGCGGGCCCGCTCGGCGAGGTCATCACCGATGGCGTCTTTCCGGAGGCCAAGGAATTCCTCGCGGGCTACTGGATCGTGGATGTCGAATCGCCAGACCGGGCCTACGCCATTGCGGCAGAGGCCTCGGCCGCGCCTGGACCCGGCGGGCGTCCACTGAACATGCCGATCGAAGTACGGCAGGTCATGAGTGCCGCGCCGGGCGAGACGTCAGCACCGGTCTGAGCGTGGCGATTGATGATGCGACCCAGGACCTGCTGCGTGCGCTCGCGCCGCGGGTTCTGGGCACGCTCGTACGCCGCTACCGCGATTTCGCGACGTGTGAGGACGCGGTCCAGGAGGCTCTGGTCGCCGCGGCCATGCAGTGGCCGGACCGCGGCCTGCCCGACAGTCCGAAGGCGTGGCTCATCACCGTCGCCACGCGACGGCTCACGGACCACGTGCGCGCCGAGATCGCCCGGCGCCATCGTGAGCAGCTCGTCATCAGCCTGATTCCGGCTGACGAGCAGGTGGCGCTTGCCGCCGATGCGATGGGCGCCAACGAAGACGACGACACGCTCGAACTGTATTTTCGGTGTTGCCACCCGGCACTGTCGCCGGCCTCGCAAGTCTCCCTGACGTTGCGTGCCGTGGGCGGATTGACGACCGCTGAGATAGGGCGGGCGTTTCTCGTCCCCGAGGCCACGATGGCGCAACGCCTCTCGCGGGCCAAGCTCACCATCAGGCAGGCCGGCGGGGCGTTCCCGGCGCCGACATCGCCGGCGGAGCGTGCGGCGCGCCTGCCCGCCGTGCTGCACGTGCTCTACCTCATCTTCAGCGAAGGCTACACGGCCAGTGACGGCGCCGCCCTGCTGAGGGTCGACTTGTCCAGCGAGGCCATTCGTGTCTGCCGGATGCTCGCGGCAGTGTTGCCGGGCGAACCTGAGGTGACCGGCCTGCTGGCCCTGATGCGCCTGACGGATGCGCGGCGGGCGGCCCGTGTTGGGGCGCTCGGTGAACTGATCCCTCTTGACGAACAGGACCGGGCCCACTGGGACGGCGCGGCGATCACCGAGGGGCAAGCCCTCCTCACGCAGGCCTTCGCCGCAGGACGGCCCGGACCGTATCAGATCCAGGCAGCCATTGCCGCGTTGCACGACGAAGCGACGAGCACGAACGCCACCGACTGGCCGCAGATCGTCGCGTTGTACACGGTGCTCGGCCACATGGCCGACAGTCCCATGGTGCGCCTCAGCCACGCCATCGCGTTGGCAATGGCGGACGGGGCGCGGGCTGGCATCAGCGCCCTGGATGCCCTGGCTCGCGAACACCCGCGCTTCGCCACCCAACACCGTTTCACCGCGGCCCGCGCGCATCTACTGGAGCAGCTCGGCGACCATGCCGCGGCGACGGAGCACTATCGCGAGGCGGCCCGTCGCACGACGAGCGTCCCCGAACAGCGCTACCTCCTGCTCCATGCCGCTCGGCTGAGTGCCACGGGAGCATGATGCGTTACGGGAGCAGCCACCGAACGACCAGCCCGTGGACGATGTCCCAAACCGCCTTGCCGATCAGGATCGCGGCGTTGGCGATGGAGTCCTGATCGAGACTCCACTGCGCCAGGTCGGTATCGCTGACCGCGATCGGAGTGTCGACGCAACCGACCAGCGAGGCGGCGAGGAACAGCCATCTGTCCACTGACGAAGAGCCACTGAGTGGCATCAACCACATGGCAGGCCTGAGCCCAGCCGGTGTGGGTCGGGTGGACCGCGTTCTTCTTCATGGCAACCTCTCTTGTTGTTCGAGACCCGCCCGCCCGGCTCCCTCCGCCTGCTGGGCACTCGCACCTTCGACGGCTCGAGCTTGCTGTTGGCTCGGTTCGCCGTCGGGCGCTGACGTCGATCAGTCAGCGCGAGCCTCGCACCGTCCCGGGCCAGAGTAGCCAGTGCGCGACGTCTCGGGGGGCAAGGTGCGGGATACGCCGCTATTGGCCGCCCGACGTTGGAGGACTGTTTGGAGCTTGGCCATCACGGGCGGCCCCGGCCGATCCGCGCGTCGAGAGCGGCGCGGAAGGTTGGACACATCGCCAGCTCACGATGTCGGCAGGCCAGCGCGTGTTCAATCAGCGCCTTCGCGCGCTTCAGGCCCGCGATGGACGCGGTCAGCTCCCTCCGCTTGGTCTCCATCAGTTGCCTCCAGGACGGATCGCGACGACCGCCGGCTGAGACGAAGGTCCGAACCTCCGCGAGCGTGAAGCCAGCGTCCTGGCACAGGCGGATGAGCGCGACGCGCTGCATGCTGGACGCCCCGTAGTACCGTCGTCCGTTCACCCGCCCCACCGGCGCCAACAGCCCGACGCGTTCGTAGTAGCGCAACGCGGAGGTCGCCAGTCCGGTCCGTTGGCCCAACGCCCCAATTCCCACCCACCCTGGGTTCGACACGGTTCACTCCTTGACTTGAAGCGCAGTTCAACATCGATCATGCAAGAGTGCGCGGGCCCAATCTATACGAGGCGCTCGCGTCGAGGTGTGGAACATGAGCGTCAAGGCCATGATCGTCAAGCGGGTTCGCGCCCAGTTCGAACGCCCGACCGGCTTCGCAGGTCGCGTGGTCGGCTGGATCCTGGCGTCGCGCCCGTCGAATCGCCGGCGCAACGCCTGGGTCGTCTCGCTCCTGGAGGTGCAGCGCCACGACCGTGTCCTCGAGATCGGTTTCGGCCCGGGAGTCGCCCTCAGGGAGATCAGCCGGCTGGCCGCGAACGGATACGTGTGCGGCATCGATCACTCCGCGGAGATGCTGCGGCAGGCGACCAAGCGCAACGCCGTCGCAGTGCAGGCCGGCCTGGTGGACCTCCGACTTGGTTCGGCCGAAGCCCTGCCACGACTCGCTGGACCGTTCGACAAGATTCTGGCCGTCAACTCGATCATGTTCTGGGGCCAGACGCCTGACCGACTCCGAGCACTGCGGGCCGTGCTGCGTCCGGGAGGGTCCATCGCGATCGCCCACCAACCACGTGGACCTGGAGCGACGGACGCAGCGGCGGCGGCGCGCGGGCAGGCGATTGCGGCGGCGCTGACCGACGCCGGATTCGCGGAGGTGCGGGTACGGACGATGCGCCTCACGCCGGCGGTGGTGTGCGTGCTCGGAGTGAACCCGGGCGACACAGGCGGTCGACCGTGAAGCGGGAGGGAGGACGCCGACTGCTCGTCGTGACCGTCATCGTCCTGGCGCTGTGGACCGCCGCGTTCGTGAGTGGGGCGACCGGGCGCTTCACGCCCGAGCGCCTCCGCGCCGTGCTCGCCGGCCAGGGTCTCTGGGGCGCGGCCGCGTTCGTAGCCGTGTTCTCGGTCGGGCAGCTGCTGCGCGTGCCCAGCTTTGCGTTCGTCGCCGCGGCGGCGGCCGTCTACGGAAAGACCGGCGGCATCCCCGTAGCGCTGCTCGGTGCCCTCGTGTCGGCGACCGTGAGCTTCGCGGTGGTACGCGCGTTCGCTGGCGCGGCGCTTGCGGACGTCAAGCACCCCGTAATCCGGCGCCTGCTGGCCAAGGTCGACACACGTCCTGTCCTGACGGTCGCGCTGCTGCGGCTGCTGTTTCAGACGGCGCCACCGCTGAACTATGCGTTGCCCATGACGGCCCTCCGGTGGAGGGACCATTTGCTGGGGTCGGCGCTCGGACTCCCCGTTCCAGTGAGCGCGATGGTCTTCTTCTTCGATTGGTTGTTTCACGGCGGCCAGTGAACTGACACGAAGCGGCGAACGTGGCGGCGCGTGCGCTGACGGAACGCACCACTGGCGTGACCGCGCCGGCGGAGTTTGGATAGGTCAAGGCTGCCATGGCTCGGAGAACGAGACGTCGTGTCCGGCTTCTTTAGGACCGCTAAACACGGCGTGGCGTTCCGGCCGTCCGGTCGCCTCCGTCTCTACACATCGCGACAGATCAGGAGTTGAGCTGGGCTCGGCGTTCACGCCGCGACTCGGCAAGATGAAGCGCCCGCCAACCGGGCAGCCGGCGATCAGCTGGCCACCACATCGTTGCGGCCGTCGTCGTCCACCAGGACAATAGTAGAGAACGGCGTCACGCTGAGGAGCTGCGAGCATACGTGACGATCGACCGATGCGAGGGCGCGCCGTCCTTGCCCGTGGACCTGTAGGCAACGCCGTCCGGCGTTTCGCGCGCGTGCGGCCCTGCTGAGGACAGCCAGCCACTTGGTGGCGCAGTCGAGTAGACGGTGCGGATGCGGCTCTGGGTTGTGCACGAACGCAATTGTCGACGGCGCGTGCTCGAGCGAGTGCCTCGCGATCCGCACGCGCACCGAGTTGCCATGCAGGGTCGTCACGAGGTCGCGCGAGGACGCTCGCGCGACGTGCGCGCGCACGGCATCCGCGATTGCCGCCGCCGTCTTGCCTGGCAGGCGAACCGGGGCAGTGAGCGTCACCAGCGCCGTGGTGCCGCCGGGTAATTCCCCATCGAACGCCGCACGCAGGTCGCCCACCAGGCGCTGAACCACCCTGTCGAAGCGGAGCCTGGGAACGGGCGTTGCCAGGCGCGAGGGCAGTGGCACGAGGCGTTCGACCTCGTGGCGGACCTCGTTGGGAACACTCCGTGTGGCCATTCGCCGACACGGTACCACGAGGCGAGCCGCCGCAATACGCGCGGAACTGGAGCTGTTCCGACATGACAGTCCTAGAGATACACTTCGCGACTGATCAGGGGTTGAGGCGAGGTTGATCCCGTGGGCGCCTCCGCGATGGCGCCGCTCAACCCCAAAACGAACGAGTGGGCATCAGCGGCCGCCGCCTCGGCAACGGACACCGAACAAGTGGCGCGCTGGGCTTCGTGCGGAACGGTGTTGCCAGGACGGAACCTCGTTGCCGTGACGTGGCCCGTGGTCTCCGTGCAGGTGAAGAAGGCGCCACTGAGATGAGTCGATCACGGAGCGCACCTTCGGTGTGACTGTACCCGTCGTGATCCTTCCGTGACCGCGCATCCTACGTTGAGCGAGAATGGGAGTGCTTCTGGAAGACGTCCGAAATGACGACCGCCACTGACCTCGACGCGCATCGCCCTGCCCTCATGGGCCACTGCTATCGGATGCTCGGCTCCACCTTCGACGCCGACGATGCCGTACAGGAAACCATGGTGCGCGCGTGGCGGAGTATGGACAAGTTCGATGGACGCTCATCGATGCGTACGTGGCTGTACCGCATCGCGACGAATGTGTGTCTGGATGAGATGAAACAACGGAAGCGGCGGGCCCGCCCGATGGAGGAGGGCGGCCCATCGTCTGGTGCCCCCAACATTGAGTCGTTGGCGCAGCAGCCGGGCGACCACTGGCTCGAGCCGGTGCCCGACGCTCACGTGATGCCGTCTGACGCAGATCCCGCTGAGCAAGCCGCGCTCCGCCAGAGTGTCCGACTCGCCTTCGTCGCGGCACTGCAGCACTTGGCGCCGAAACAGCGCGCGGCGCTGCTCTTGACGGAGGTCCTGGGCTGCTCCGCGGCCGAAGCCGCCGACACGCTCGACACGTCTCTGGCGTCGGTCAACAGCGCTCTGCAGCGCGCGCGTGCGACGCTCGGCCAGCGGCAACTGGACCAG